>CAINVI010000256.1 GCA_903854075.1 Candidatus Pollutiaquabacter sp.
GCCAACCGGTCATCGCGTAGCCTTTGGATACACCGTTTACGATGATCACGCGTTCGCGTACCGACTCGAATTCAGCGATACTGGCATGATGATCGACGAAGTTGATGTGCTCGTAAATTTCATCGGAAAGAATATACACGCCGGGATGCTTTTCAAGCACCTTGGCCAGGCCTTGCAATTCGTCGCGGGAATAAACCGAGCCGGTGGGATTACACGGTGAAGAGAAAATTAGCAGTTTGCTTTTTGGCGTGATCGCTTTTTCCAACTGCTCCGGTGTCATCTTGAAATCCGATTCCAAAGTAGTGATGACAGGAACGGTAATTCCTTCAGCTAGTTTTACAATTTCAGCGTAACTCACCCAATACGGAATCGGCATGAATACCTCGTCGCCTGGATCTACCAGACTCATTACCACATTGGCAATGGAGTGTTTGGCACCGGTAGAAACTACTATCTGGTCTGGTTTGTAATCGAGTCCGTTTTCCCGTTTGAATTTTTCGGAAATCGCTTTACGAAGTTCCGGAAATCCGGCAATTGGCGGGTAGAAGGTGAAGCCGTCATCGATAGCTTTTTTAGCGGCTAGCCGAATATGTTCGGGTGTTACAAAATCGGGTTCGCCCAGACTCAGATTGATTACATCAATTCCCTGCGCGACCATTTCACGGCTTTTCTTCGCCATTCCAATGGTTTGGCTTTCCGATAGGGCATTTACCCTTTTAGACAGTTGACGTTGTGTCATAGTTAGTAGAACTGCAAACCTACTTGATTTCAGGCAAAATCCCCAATTTCAATGGTTTTTTAATCACCACTTAAATAGTTATAATTACTTGTAAATCAATAATATAAATATGTTAAATAAAAGTGATTATTGACATTGCGATTATTCGCACCTCTAGCCTAAACAAATAAAATGTTCTACAGTTGCTGTTTTATGAATTAACCTGATTTGTCAGTTTTTATGGAATGGCATGAATTTCGACCTTTGAGGAGAGTACAATTGCGGCAGATTTTACTGCCACATTGTCCTTCTATGTTATCTTAGTAACCTACTTATGAATCAACCTCAAAATCCGGATTACCCGTTTAACCTGATGAATATTCTTGACGACGAGACGGAGTTTATTCCTTTGCTTTCTCAAGAAGATGAGCAATCTATGCACCAGCAGGAAATTCCGGAGGTGTTGGCAATTCTTCCGCTGCGCAATACGGTCCTTTTTCCAGGTGTAGTGATTCCAATCACCGTTGGTCGTGATAAATCCATCAACCTGATTAAAGATGCTTACAAAGGGGATAAGATCATCGGTGTTATTGCACAAAAGGATGTTTCTATAGAAGATCCTAAAATCGAAGATTTACATCGAATAGGTACGGTGGCGAATGTTCTCAAGATGTTGCGTATGCCGGATGGTAATACAACCATTATCATCCAGGGAAAACGTCGTTTCGAAATCGAACAGCAAATTCAGTCTGAACCCTATATCACCTGTAAAGTCAAGCCAATGGCGGAATTTCCGGCCACTACCGACGATAAGGAGTTCATGGCTACCGTTGCTTCCCTGAAGGATTTGGCCTTACAGATTATTCAGCATTCTCCTAACATTCCGTCCGACGCTGCTTTTGCCATCAAGAATATCGAAAGCCCCTCGTTTCTGATCAATTTTATTTCGTCCAACATGAACCTGGACGTTCAGATGAAGCAGGAATTACTGGAAATAGCGGACCACAAGCACCGAGCAACGAATGTGCTGGAATATCTGTCCAAGGAGTTGCAGATGCTCGAATTGAAAAATCAGATTCAGAATAAAGTGCGTGTCGATATCGACAAGCAACAGCGTGAGTATTTTCTCAATCAGCAACTGAGAACCATTCAGGAAGAGCTGGGCGGTACAACACCGGATCGTGAAGTCATGGAACTCCGCGAACGTTCCCGAACCAAGCAGTGGTCCAAGGAAGTGGCCGAAGTCTTTAACCGGGAATGCGACCGATTAGCGCGTATGAATCCAGCAGCGGCTGAATATTCCGTATTGCTGAATTACCTGGAATTGATGCTCGATCTTCCCTGGAGTGAATTTACCAGCGATAATTTCGACTTGAAACATGCTACCAAAGTATTGGATAAAGACCATTACGGGTTAGAAAAAGTAAAGCAACGTATTCTTGAATACCTGGCCGTATTGAAATTGAAGCGCGACATGAAATCACCCATCATGTGTCTTTATGGTCCTCCGGGTGTGGGTAAAACTTCACTAGGTAAATCAATCGCCAAAGCGCTCGGACGAAAATATGTCCGTATGTCACTCGGCGGCTTGCGCGATGAAGCTGAAATTCGTGGTCACCGAAAAACGTACATCGGTGCAATGCCTGGAAGAATCATTCAGAACTTACGTAAATCGAAATCCTCTAATCCTGTATTTGTACTGGATGAAGTCGATAAGCTGGGGAATGATTTCCACGGTGATCCATCTTCTGCTTTGCTGGAAGTACTCGACCCGGAACAGAACAATAATTTCTACGATAACTATCTTGAAGTTGGATTCGACCTTTCCAACGTATTATTTATTGCCACTGCCAATTCACTCAGCCGTATTCAGCCAGCGCTGCTCGATCGTATGGAAATCATCGAGATCAACGGATATACACTGGAAGAGAAAGTGCAAATTGCAGTGAAGCACCTTTTGCCGAAACAGCTGGAGGCGCATGGATTGAAAAAAGATCAGCTGAAGCTGCAACCCAAAGTTATCGAATACCTGATTGATCGTTACACACGGGAGTCCGGTTGCCGTGGTTTGGAAAAGAAGATCGCATCTGTAGTCCGCAACATCGCCAAATCGGTGGCGCTGGAAGAAGAATACGAACCTACAGTTTCAATCGAAGATGTGGAACGAATTCTAGGAGCACCAATTTTTCCGGCCGATAAATATCAGGGTAACGATGTGGCCGGTGTGGTCACCGGATTGGCCTGGACCTCTGTCGGTGGCGATATTCTTTACGTCGAAGTATCGGTCAACAAAGGAAAAGGTAAGATGACTGTCACCGGTAATCTGGGTGAGGTAATGAAAGAGTCGGCGGTGATTGCCATGGCTTACCTGAAGGCGCATGCGGATGAATTAGGAATCGACTATCGTGTGTTCGACCAATGGGATGTCAATATCCATGTGCCGGAAGGAGCAACGCCGAAAGATGGTCCTTCGGCAGGTATTACTTTGCTGACGGCACTGGCTTCTGCCTTTACCCAGCGAAAGGTTCGCAATAGTCTGGCGATGACCGGCGAAATCACTTTACGCGGAAAAGTACTTCCGGTAGGAGGGATCAAAGAAAAAATCCTGGCGGCTAAGCGTGCCGGTATAAAGGAAGTCTTGCTCTGCGAAGACAACCGAAAAGATATTGAGGAAATCCGCAAGGATTATATCAAGGATCTTAAGTTTACGTATGTAAAAGAAATGATTGAAGTGGTGAATTTCGCTTTGTTAAAAGAAAAGGTGAAAAAGCCGCTGGAGATCAAATTTGATTCGTCGGTTAAGTAACTAAAATCTTTTCCCGAAAAAAAAGCGCTGTCCGTATGGGTAGCGCTTTTTTATGGGAATCGTTTTATGGGTACATCAGCCTTTCATCGAAATCAAAAATTCTTCGTTCGATTTGGTGCCGCGCATTTGGGAAAGGAGGAATTCCATGGCTTCCAGCGGATTCATGTCCGCAAGGTGATTACGCAGAATCCACATGCGCTGCAACATCTCCTTGTCAAGGAGCATATCCTCACGACGTGTTGATGAAGCCACTAAGTCGATCGCTGGGAAGATAC
>CAINVI010000257.1 GCA_903854075.1 Candidatus Pollutiaquabacter sp.
GGTCCCCCAGTGTTTCCTGCAGCAATTTGGCAGCTGTTTCACTGCCGTTAATTTTCACTGATACGCTGGGCAACGCGGCACTCTTCCTTCTGCCCAGTTCCAGTGCTGCAATCAGCGTTACGGCCTTGGCGGTACCGATGCCATGGAATTGCATTAGTTCGGAGGCTGTTCGTCGTGCCAGTTGTTGCAAATCATTACTGCAATTGCTCAATACCATCCGCGCCAACTCAACAGCGGAAGTGTGTCGAGATCCGGATCCGAAAAGGATGGCTAGCAGTTCGGCATCAGACAATGTATGTCGTCCATGCGTCAATAATTTTTCACGGGGCCGATCTTCTTCTGCCCAGGCTTTTAGCGTCAGTTTATCCATAGCTGCAAGATGCGAAGCAGCTGTGGCGATCACATCCACGGGATGCGGGATTTTATGGGCAAAAAAAAGCCGCCCGAATAGGGCGGCATGTGACGTTGGTCCCGTCAAGGTTGAATTATTTGATATGATTCAGGTGGACAGCCAATTCGCTTTTCAGGTTGGCGGCTTTGTTCTTATGAATCACGTTTTTCTTCGCCAAACGATCCAGCATGGAAGCCAGCTTTGGTAACGCCTTTCCGGCTTCTGCCTTATCGGTCAGTTCGCGGAAATTACGAATAGCGTTACGCATGGTCTTAGCCTGGTAACGGTTACGCAGACGCTTGGATTCGCTGTTACGGATGCGCTTCAGAGAGGATTTATGGTTTGCCATAATTGTGGTAATCTAGTGCTTTTTGAACAAATTTCGCGGTTTTTAATTCTTTTCGCCGCAAAAGGGATGCAAATATACGAATCGGTGATAAGATTTCCAAATCTTTCGGCAAAATGCGCCCGAGCGGTCTCCCGTGTGGCTTCCGCCTAAATTTCTAACTTTGTAGGTATATGAAGCCTCGATTTTCGAATGCTACAGCGATAGGAGTGGCGGGTGCCGGGACCATGGGCAGCGGAATCGCGCTGGTGGCTGCAGCTGCAGGGCACTCCGTGGTGCTGTTTGACAGTTTTCCAGGGGCGATCGATAGGGCTCGTGCCGCGCACGCCGGCACCTACCAGAAATTAATTGAAAAGGGTAAAATCACTGCCGACGAATCCACGGCGATTTTATCTCGCATTGTTTATACCGATCAGCCAAAAGACCTGGTAGATTCCGGCCTGATCATTGAAGCGATCGTAGAAGATCTTGGAGTAAAGCAATCGCTGTTCACTACCCTGGAGACGATCGTCAGTGATCCGTGTGTACTGGCCTCCAATACATCATCACTTTCCGTCACGTCCATTGGCGGAGAGCTTCGCTTGCCTTCCCGTTTTCTTGGCATTCACTTTTTTAATCCCGCAACGTTGATGCCATTGGTGGAAATTATCCCCGGGTTGCAATCGGATACTGAATTGGTAAATGACGTCCGTGCGCTTATAAACAGTTGGGGAAAGACAACGGTACTTGTGAAAGATACGCCCGGTTTTATTGTGAACCGTGTAGCCCGGCCATTCTACGGTGAGTCGATTCGTATTTTTGAAGAGGGCTGGTTGGATGTACCTGAAGGTGCAGCCGGCATGGCGACCATCGACTGGGCGTTGCGCGAGCACGGTGGTTTCCGGATGGGGCCCTTCGAGCTTATGGATCTCATCGGCAACGATATCAATTATACAGTAACGGAAACGGTATGGAAACAGTTTTACAATGATCCTCGCTATCGGCCATCTCTGACGCAAAAACGAATGGTAGAAGCGAAAAGGTATGGCAGAAAATCAGGAGCAGGTTACTACGATTACGCCGCAGGCGCCGTTCTTCCCGAGCCTGACAAAGATCCGGTCCGGGCCGCTAGGATTCTTCATCGAGTACTTTCTATGTTGATCAACGAAGCGGCAGATGCGTGCTACTTTAAAATCGCTTCGCCTGCTGATATCGATCTCGCCATGACCAAGGGTGTTAACTATCCGAAAGGATTGCTTCGATGGTGTGATGAACTTGGCGCAGCCCAGGTGGTAAAAGAACTAGAAGCACTTCGCGAAGAATATTCGGAGGAACGCTACCGACCAAGCGTACTCTTGAAACGGATGGCACGAGAAGGATTGAAATTTCATGCTTGAAACCTAACGCATGACTGAAAAAACATTGTCCCAGCGTGTCGTTGACCGCATGTACGAAAACGATTGGTTCAGTCAATGGCTCGGTATTGAGCGCGTTGAAGTAAAGCCCGGTTATTGTGTGCTGCGCATGACGGTTCGCAAGGAAATGCTGAACGGATTTGCTATCGCACACGGCGGTATTACTTATTCTCTCGCGGATAGTGCGCTGGCTTTTGCATCTAACGGTCACGGTCGTAAATCTGTTTCAGTCGAAACATCGATCTCGCATACAGTTGCATTGAAAGAGGGTGATGAAATTACTGCAGTTGCGGAGGAGATTTCCTTAACCGAAAAAATCGGCATCTATCACATTACCATCACCAACCAGCAAGGAAATAAAGTAGCCTTTTTCAAGGGCACGGTTTACCGTACGTCCAAGTCGTGGGACGTTTAACAAAAACATTATGGAGTCAGCCTATATCATAGATTCAATTCGCACACCGATCGGAAATTTCGGAGGATCACTTGCGCCGGTCCGTACCGACGACCTTGCGGTGGTAGTATTGAAAGAGTTGGTGCGTCGTAACTCTTCGGTTGATCCGAAACAAATCGCCGATGTAATTTTGGGTTGTGCCAACCAGGCCGGCGAAGATAACCGTAACGTCGCGCGAATGGCAGCGTTGATGGCCGGACTTCCCATCGAGGTTCCCGGAGAAACAATCAACCGATTGTGTGCCTCTGGATTGTCCGCTGCGGTGAATGCGGCACGGATGATTCAGGTGGGCGACGCGGATTTTGTAATTGCCGGCGGCGTTGAAAATATGACGCGCGGACCGTGGGTCATGTCAAAGACGTCCACGCCTTACGGTCGCGACGCACAGCTGTTCGATTCCTCCTTCGGCTGGCGATTCGTGAATCCGCTTTTAAAAGAAATGTATGGTGTAGATGCAATGGGGGAAACCGCTGAGAATCTTGCCCAGCGGGATTCGATTTCGCGCGAAGACCAGGATCGCTTTGCAGTGATCAGTCAGCAAAAAGCCGCTGCCGCACGTCAGCGTGGCCGCTTTGCTAAAGAGATAATACCTGTTGTGATACCGCAAAAGAAAGGCGATGCGAAAGTCGTCGATCGGGATGAGTTTATCAAAGCCGACACCACGCTTGAAGGTTTGGGAAAACTGAAAGCGTCGTTTCGAAAGGATGGAACCGTTACGGCGGGTAATGCTTCCGGACTAAATGACGGAGCAGCCGCTGTGTTGTTGGCGTCCTCCAAGGGCGTTGAACGTTGTGGCCTGAAACCGCTTGCGCGAATTGTTTCTTCCGCGGTCGTTGGCGTTGAGCCGCGCATCATGGGTATCGGACCGGTTGAAGCTTCGAATGTGGCCCTGCGTAAAGCCGGTCTTTCCTGGACCGATATCGACATCATTGAGCTCAATGAAGCATTTGCGGCGCAAGCTCTGGCATGCATTCGTTCCTGGGGATTGGCCGATAATGATCCGCGTATCAATCCGAACGGCGGTGCTATTGCGCTTGGTCATCCACTCGGTATGAGCGGTGCCCGAATTTTGGGATCGGCTGCGCTTGAATTACAGGAACAACACAAACGGTTTGCTTTGGTTACCATGTGTATCGGTGTAGGACAAGGTTTCGCGGTAGTGTTGGAGAGGGCGTGAAGCAGAGTTTTAATCTTGAATCATTAATCTAAGAGCATGTTCTATTCCTTCAACGGATTTCGCCCGGTTGTACACGAATCAGCTTTTGTTCACGAAACCGCTGTTGTCATTGGTAACGTAATCATCGGTAAGAACGTGTACGTTGGTCCTGGTGCGGTGATCCGTGGCGATTGGGGTGGGATTGTGATCGAGGATGGATGCAATGTCCAGGAGAATTGTATTATTCATATGTTCCCGGGCATCACAGTGTATTTACGAGCGTCCGCTCATATTGGACATGGGGCGGTGATTCACGGCTCCTCCATTGGTAAAAACACGTTAGTCGGAATGAATGCCGTAGTGATGGATAATGTGAAAGTGGGCGAAGGTTGCATTATAGGGGCCTTGACGTTTGTTCCGGAAGGCATGGAGATTGCGGATCGCAAAATCGCCGTTGGAAATCCTGCTAAAATTGTCAAGGATGTTTCTGACGAGATGTTGGCCTGGAAAACAGAAGGCACTTTTCTTTATCAGCGTCTTCCCGAGGAGCTCCGTCAATCCCTTTCGCCGTGTGAACCGTTGCGAGAGGTGGAGGTTGATCGCCCTGTACAAAAAACCGATTATCTCAACTGGAATAAGATAAAAGGTTCTTAAGATGATTTTTTCAAATCTACTACTTCGAATTTTAGATCTTGAATCTTGATTAAATCTATTAACTATGTGCGGACGTTACGTTGTTGTCTCCAGTGTGGAAACCATCGAGAAGCGATTCAATGTAACCGCCGATCAAATGGCGATCGATTTCAAGCCAAATTATAATCTTGGTCCGGGAGCTTTGGCGCCGGTAATTACCAATAACGATCCTGATAAATTGCAGCTGTTCACCTTCGGACTTTGCCCATCCTGGTCCAAGAAACGCATGTATCTTTTTAATGCGCGGGCGGAAGGCGACGGCAATGCCGAAAATAATCCTGACTATAAAGGCGGGAAAGGCATTATTACCAAACCTTCCTTCCGTAAACCAATTCGTTCGCAGCGGTGTCTCGTGATTGCCGATGCATTTATTGAAGGAACCAAAGACGAAGGTTTGGATAAGCCGTTTGTTGTATATATAAAAAGTGGCCGCCCGTTTGCACTCGCAGGCATATGGGATACATGGGCTAATCCGGAGACGGGTGAGTTGGTAAATTCTTTTGCTATCATCACCGCGCCGCCGAATGCTTTACTCCAGCGCTTGCCTCATCATCGTTCGCCGGTAGTCTTACGCCGGTCGGATGAGTTGCGGTGGCTTCGCGCCGAAGCTTTGAACGAAGTGACGGAATTGTTGGAGCCTTACCCGGCGGAAGATATGAATGCTTATCCCATTTCGCCGCGCATTAAAAACCCCCGAAATAATGCAAGGGAATTGTTGGAGCCCGTAGGGGAGCGCATCGTCCCGGAAGTCGACACCATCGTAAAGAATCGGCTCGGATTACAAGGGATGAAAGACTAGCGGAGCTATTGCAATACTCATCCGCTCGATACTAGCGTTTTTCTGCCGTTAGTACGACAACAGTTCGGACATTGCCTTTCCGACTTTTTCCGCGTTGGGTATCATCCTTGCTTCCAGCGTTGAGTTCAATGGAATTGCCGGCAGGTTCTCTGAACCTATAATACGTACCGGTGCATCCAGTTGCTCGAAACATTTATCGGAAATGAGTCCGGCTATCGCCTGTGCAAACGAATTCCCGGTAGGTTCTTCTGTTACGACCAGCACGCGACCGTGTTTTTTTGCCGAAGAGAGAATAGCAGCTTCGTCCAAAGGATTCAATGTACGCAAATCAACAATTTCGATTCGAAGTGGAAAAGCTTTCGCGGCATTACGTGCCCAATAAACACCCATCCCGTAGGTAATAACTGTTAACGTGGGTGAATTGCCCGGCTCAGCAGTTTGTACCATCCGTGCTTTACCGAATGGGATGACATAGTCTTCGTCCGGTTCAATTGTCCGGGCTTCTTCGGTTCCTTTAATTTTTGACCAATACAATCCTTTGTGTTCAAGAATCACCACAGGATTCGGATCGTAATAGGCGGATTTCATCAGGCCTTTCAAATCAGCACCGGTAGAAGGGTAGGCGATCTTGATGCCACGAATATTCGTCAGCACACTCTCTACACTCGACGAGTGGTAGGGTCCTCCGCTGCCATAGGCACCAATAGGAACGCGGATGATACAAGAGACCGGCCATTTTCCGTTGGAGAGATAATAGGAGCGGGACACCTCGGTGAAAAGCTGGTTCAGTCCCGGCCAGATATAGTCAGCAAATTGTACTTCTACAATGGGTCGAAGTCCGGCTACACTCATACCGACCGTGCTGCCGATGATGAATGCTTCCTGAATGGGAGTGTTAAAGACGCGCCCGTCGCCAAACTTTTCGGCCAATGTCGCCGCTTCGCGAAATACACCTCCCAATCGGCCGCCTACATCCTGACCATATAGAAGACACTCTTTATGTGTTGTCATTAACTCCTGTACAGCGAATAGTGCACAGTCCACCATGACGGTTTTTTCTTTTCCTTTCGGTTCGCGTTCTCCTTTTTCCTCCGTGATAGGTGTCGGTGCATAATCATGAAGGAACAGGTCTTCGGGTCGAGGATCTTCTGCTTGCTGCGCGCGTTCGAAGTCGATAAGCACTTTCGATTTCATCGCACTGCGTACATTGTCCAAGCCGCTTTCCGGAAATCCAAGATCGACTAATTGTTGCCGGAACTTCGGAAACGGATCGCGTTTGCCATGCGCTTCGAGATCGTCACGGTACCATTCACGACGAACACCCGATGTGTGATGACCCAATAATGGAACCTTGGCATGTAACATGACCGGACGACGTTCATTTCGAATAATACCGATAACCTCTTGTACGGTTTCGTACGCCGTGAAGAAATCTGTTCCATCGATACTTCGCACCTCCAGCCCTTTAAATCCTTTGGCATATTCGTTGGCATCCATGGCGCGAATTTCCTTTGCACTCGCAGAGATATCCCATTCGTTATCCTGGATGAAATAGAGGATGGGCAATTGCTTCAGCACCGCCATCTGGAAAGCTTCAGCCACTTCACCTTCCGTGACGGAGCCATCTCCCAATGAGCAGACGACTATTGGGGCTTCTCCGGCGATAGGTTGATCCAGTCCAATTTTTTCACGGTATTGAACACCCATGGCAAGGCCGGTAGTAGGAATGGCTTGCATGCCCGTTGCTGAAGACTGATGAGGAATTTTCGGCATGTCATCCCGGTTCAGACTAGGATGGCAATAGTACGTGCGGCCACCGGAAAATGGGTCGTCGCGTTTCGCCATTAACTGCAACATCAAATCGTAAGGCTGTAATCCTATACCTAATAAAATGGAGTCGTCGCGGTAATAAGCGGATAGAAAATCCTGCGGCTTCAATTGTAAGCCAAGCGCAAGCTGTATAGCTTCATGTCCGCGCGATGTCGCGTGCACATATTTTTGTGTGAATTGCGCGCGTTCCTCGTAAAGGTCTGACATGGCACGCGCTGTACACATAAGTTCCCAGGCCTCTTGAAGTACAGCAGTATCCGGGGCTTTTTTATCCAACTTTCGCATATCCGATGATATGGAGCGAAGGTACGTCTTAAAGCCCGATCAATCAAGGTGTTTGGATCGGAGGCAGCGGTGAAAAATACTACCAGTTGCGGGCAATTGCGTGGGTATTATCAGCCGATTTTCAGGCTGCGCATAGATACGGATCCCATCACGGTTTCTTCTGCAAAAAAACTATGAAGTTCCGTTTTGTCTTGTAGCGCCAGCGTATAAAGCAAAGGCAGGTAGTGCTCATTGGTGGGAATAGACAAACGAGCAGCTTCTCCTAAACGATCATAGTGAATCAGCGCTTCGTGGTCATGGTTATTGATCAATCGCATTGCCGTCTGATCGAATTCAACCGCCCAATCGTATGCACCACCGTTCCAGTTTACCAGCTCCAGGTTGTGAACGATATTTCCGCTGCCAACAATGAGTACACCTTTATTTCGTAAGACCGATAATTCGCGAGCCAGGCTATAGTGCCAAGCAGGCGGCTGCGTATAATCAAGTGAAAGTTGATAAACCGGAACATCGGCCAGTGGATACATTTGCGCAAGCACGGACCATGTGCCGTGATCCAGTCCCCATTCCTCATCGAGTCCAACTTGGGTGTGATGAACAAGTTTTGCAGTTTCCTTGGCAAGCGCTACAGCACCGCGTGCCGGATATTGCTTGTCGAATAATTCTTTTGGAAAGCCACCAAAATCATGAATGGTTCTGGGTTTTTCCATAGCCGTTACAAACGTTCCCTTCGTTTGCCAGTGAGCGGAGATGCAAAGTATGGCAGTAGGTTTCGGAAGTTGTTCCGCCGTTTTTTTCCAGGCGTTGCTGAATGAATTATCTTCAATAGCGTTCATTGGATTGCCGTGTCCGATAAAAAGGGCCGGCATTTTAGTCGAAGAATTTTTCAATCCGTCGGTTTGGCTACGGAACCCTGTCAAGGATAACATGGTTAAGGCAGATAATGATTGATGGAGGAAGATCCTTCGTTTCATAGCTGTAGAGTGAAACGTTTTCGTAAGGTAAAGAAAACGAGTGCTCCGGTCAATCAGCGCTAAGTGAAAAGTTGTCGGCCAGTTCGCGACGATTACGTAAGAATGCGACTGATTTCCGCTTGTAAATCGTGGTTCTTATTTTCAGCATACCAGCGATGAAGTTCCTCCTTATAGGATTCAGCAGTTGCAGGATTGCTTTTCACGCGGAGTACCAATTCCTCAGCAGCTTTGGGACGAGGTCCCCATAGGCCGGTCACTTGCAGCTGTTCATTGAGCTGAATCAATTTAGGTATAGATCGTGAACCTTTGGTGAGGAACTCATCAATCAGTTCCGGATGTTGATCGCGGTATACAATTCGCAGGTCAATCATACCATGGCTGGCTGCTGCTATTCGATGAAGGGCAGGAAGGCATTGAGCAGAATCACCGCACCACGGCTCGGTGATAACCAGCCAGATTAGTTTACTGTTGAGTTGCTCCAGTTGATTTCGAAGAGTTTCGGATATTACAAACGTCTTTTCATTCCGAACAGTGCGTTGCCAATTGACTACGAGATATTCTGCATGATCAATGGAAACGGGCTTTCCGGCCTTGTAATCCGATGCGTTTTTTTCGAAAAAATCGCGATAAGAAGCGTAGTCGCAGCTATTTTGGAGGTAGCTGGTGAAGTTGAAGACGTTAATCACAGTTATTTTCATGGTGACGTTAAAGTGTAAAATTAAGCGTCCACCACTACAAAGGTAGGAATTATTGCACCCCTTCTTTCAAACGCTCTGCATTTTCAGCCACCTGAAGAGCATCAATCATTTCGTGGATGTCTCCATCTACGAAATTTTGCAAATTATAAAGAGTTAGGCCGATTCGATGGTCCGTAATTCGGCTTTGTGGGTAATTATACGTCCGGATTTTAGCAGATCGGTCACCCGTAGAAACCATTGTTTTTCGCTTTTTAGAATCTTCTTCGAGCTTTTTATTCAATTCCATCTCATAAATACGGGAACGTAAAACAGCAAGTGCTTTCTCGTAATTCTTGATTTGGGACTTCTGATCCTGGCATTGGGCCACCACGCCCGTTGGAATGTGCGTTAATCGTACGGCTGAATACGTGGTATTTACAGATTGCCCGCCGGGACCGGATGAGCAAAAAAGATCTTTACGGATATCGTTGGTTTTTAACTCCACATCAAATTCATCAGCTTCCGGTAGTACAACAATGGTAGCAGCAGAGGTGTGAATACGGCCTTGTGTTTCCGTAGCAGGAACTCGCTGCACGCGGTGAACACCGGATTCATATTTCAATAGTCCATAAGCGCCATCGCCATGCACATTGAAAATCATTTCTTTGTAACCACCTGCAGTGCCTTCGGTAAAATCGACTACTTCGATCTTCCATCCCTTGCGTTCGCAAAAACGGGAGTACATGCGATATAAGTCGCCGGCGAAAATGCTGGCTTCATCGCCTCCGGTACCTCCGCGAACTTCCACAATGGCATTCTTAGCATCTTCTGGATCGGATGGAATTAATAATACTTTGATGATTTCCTCCAGCGATTCGTTGCGCGTCTGCAAGTCGTCGAGCTCGGCTTTGGCTATTTCGCGAAACTCTTCGTCTTTCTCGTGTTGAACCAATTGCTTGGCATTATCGAGATTGCTTTGCACGTTCTTATATTCAAAGTACTTATCGACGATTGGTTTAAGTTCTTTGTATTCACGGTTCAGTTGAGCAAACCTTTTCATGTCGCTCATCGCATCCGGTGAACTTATTTCTTTTTCAACGTCCATGAAACGTTGGTAAATCGCCTCTAATTTATCAAGTAGCATTACAGGGTGTTTTCAGATTAATAAATGACTACGCCATCCGGCGTGGTCAGTTGGAGTTCTTTCTTATCGCCCGCCACACAGCGACCGATTATTTTAGCATCAATATGAAACGAGGCGGCAATATCAATCATCCAGCCGGCATCGGCCTCATTACAATAGATTTCCATACGATGTCCCATGTTGAAGACCTGGTACATTTCCTTCCAGTCGGTACCGCTTTCTTTTCGGATTAGTGCGAACAACGGTGGAACTGGGAACAGATTATCTTTTATTACCGTTAGCCGGTCTACGAAATGCAACACTTTTGTTTGTCCGCCGCCGCTGCAATGTACAAGACCGTGCACAGCAGTGCGATTTTGAGAGAGGATCTTTTTGATAACCGGTGCGTAGGTTCGCGTAGGCGACAGTACCAGCTTTCCGGCCGGAATCATTCTTCCGTTTCCAACATCAATGAGATCGGTGAGGGTGCGCGTGCCGGAATAGGTTACGCTCTCGTCTAATGAGTTGTCAAAGGTCTCGGGAAATTGCTGTGCGATAGTCTTATTAAAGACATCGTGACGCGCAGAGGTGAGTCCGTTGCTGCCCATGCCGCCATTGTACTCGTTTTCATACGTTGCTTGTCCGAAAGACGAAAGCCCGACGATTACGTCTCCCGCACGAATGCCATCATTAGAAATAACATCCTCTTTTTTCATTCGGCAAACTACCGTAGAGTCAACGATTACCGTTCGGACGATGTCGCCGACGTCTGCGGTTTCACCGCCGGTCAATTCAATATGAATGCCGTGTTCGCGAAGTTGTGCGCATACTTCTTCAGTGCCTTCGATAAGCGCTTTTACGACTTCGCCCGGAATCAACTGTTTGTTCCTTCCAATCGTCGATGAGAGGAGAATGTTGTCAGTAGCACCAACACATAATAAATCATCAACATTCATAATGATGGCATCCTGTGCTATTCCTTTCCAGACCGATAGGTCGCCGGTTTCTTTCCAGTAAGCATAGGCGAGGGAAGATTTCGTGCCGGCGCCGTCAGCATGCATCACGACGCAATGCTCCGGGCTACCGGAAAGATGATCAGGAACAATTTTACAAAAAGCTTTTGGAAAAAGCCCTTTGTCCAGGTTCCGGATAGCAGCATGTACTTCTTCCTTAGCGGCTGAAACGCCTCTTGCGGTGTATTTGGATTGTTCTTGCATGGTTGTAAGTACCAATAAAAGAAAAGCGTTCCTCCGTTACCGGAAGGAACGCTTTTCCATAGAAACGAAGCTACTTCGCGATACGGATCTTCTTACCCGGACGGAAGTCGTCGTCAGAGATACCTTTGTTCATTTTTTTAAGATCAGCGTCTTTCATGTTGAGTTTCTTGGCAACTGTTTTCCAGTCCTCGTCACCCTTCACCAACACATAGAACTTCTTGTCGTACTCCGTGTAGTCGCCGGTCGGTTCTACTTTAAGTTCCATGCCCTCGTAGATCTGCTCGGTTTTGATATTATTGACCGCTTTCAGGTCTTTTACGGTAATGCTGTACTGCTTAGCAATTGAATTGTAGGTGTCAGTTTTCTTGCATACGTATACTTCACCCGGACCAGATTTTGCTTCCGCTTTAGGAGCTTCCTTGACGTCCACTTTAGTCGGGGCTGCAGCGGCGGCAGCAGCGATGGCTGCTGCTTCGGCAGCGGCTTCTGCTTCGGCAGTCTTAGGATCAATGTAGTTGGTGCGTAGTACACGGAACTCGGTACGACGGTTCAGCTGATGGGCTTCCTCTTTCAGTTTGGAAGTAGGCAAACCGTTGATGAAGCCATCGTTTAATACATCACCTTTTTTGAAGCTGCCACGATCTTTGTCGAGAATACGCGGCTGGCTCGCGCCATAACCACGGGCTACCAGACGGTCGGCTTCGATACCGGAATTGATCAGGTAGGTTACAACGGATTCTGCTCGACGCTGTGAAAGTGTATCGTTAGTCATTGGGATCGGACGGGAGTCGGTATGTGATCCTAATTCGACTACGATTGTAGGGTTGTCCTTGAGAATTTGTACCAGACCGTCAAGTGACTTTTTAGACTCCGGACGAAGATCCCATTTGCCGAGATCGTAATACACTTCAGGAAGTTCAATAGCACGTAGCGTTGAACGAAGTGCAAAATCAAAATCACCGATAAAGTCTTTTGATTGCTCCACACCCACGGTGGAAACCTCCAGATATTTGTTCAGGTACGTCTTCATCGTGGCCGATAATTTGTAACTGGTTTCCGGCTTAAGGTCAAACTTATAGTTGCCGGATTTGTCTGTCTTGAACGGAATAGAACTGCCATCGCTTCCAAACAACTCGATGGAAGTTCCTTCCAGCGGCTCGTTAGAGTCGGCATCAAACACACGGCCGGAGATAGTGAAAGTCAGCGGTGGTAAATACCAGGAGTACACATCATCGCCACCTTTACCAGAGCCACGGTTGGAAGAAAGGAAACCTTTGTCGGGGTTGGTTTCATCCAATACATAAGCGAAATCATCCGCCGGTGAGTTGATCGGGTATTTAAGATTTTCCGGTGCTTTCCAGGAATTTCCGGCACGCTTTGCTCGATAGATGTCGAGTCCGCCCATACCAGAATGTCCTTTGGAGGAGAAGTAAAGTACATTGTCGGCTGTGATGAACGGAAACATGTCATCGTCCGGTGTATTAATAACCGAGCCAAGGTTGACTGGCTTGTCCCAGGCTTTTCTGGTTTTATCATAGGTAGACACCCAAATGTCTTTTCCGCCCTGGCCACCGGCCATATCGGACGAGAAGTAAAGTTTATTGCCATCAGCGGAAAGGCAAGGTTGGCCAATGGTAAAGCTGTCGGTGGACAGAGGTACTAGAACGGGCTCTTCCCACGTGTCGCTTTTACGAACGGTGTAATAAACCTGGCACGTACCGTATTTCCCTTTTTCTACTTCACAGCGGGTGAAGTACATTTCGTTTCCTTTAGCATCCAGGAAGGCTGCGCCTTCGTTGGCTTCGGTATTGATGGGCTCGAGTAAAGGACGCGGTGCGCTCCATTTACCTTTTTTGTCGACGGTAGCTTCAAACAGATCCTGGAATTTTTCGCCGGTACCACCGTCGTTGTTCTTTCCCATGGATTCCTGACGTGCAGAGGTGAAGATGATACTGCGGTGATCTTTCTTACTGTAAACGGCACCGAAGTCGCTGTATTTGGTGTTAATGGCAGCAACGTTATCTACTTTGGCACGGGTCGGCTTGTCTTTCCACTTTTGTGCTTGCTCACAAGATTTAACACCAAGTTCACCGCGGCCGTCATCCGGCTTAGCAGTTTTGAATTTATTATATTGAACGATAGCTTCAGCGTATTTGCCGTTCGCCTTCAAGGCATCAGCGTAACGAACAATCGCTTCCGGTTCCTTGATGTTTGCTTTGAGCGCTTTGGCATACCAGACTTCCTGATTTTTCACATCGTTCGTCATACGGTAGCATTCTGCCGTTTTGAAAATGATCTCAGCTTTTTTTGCTTTATCTTTTTCCTTGGTGAATGCTTTCTTGTAGAGTGTGGCAGCGTCAAAATAATCGCCTTTCAGGAACGCCTGATCCGCCTGGTAGGTAGGACCGCGCTGCGCAGCAGCGAATAAGGTAATGAGCGAAAAAACGGCCGTAAAAAACAGTCTTTTAAGACTTTTCATGGGTAAGCAGATTGATGGTTGGGTAATACGGATTGATTTCAAAGGATAGCAAAGAAACTAAGAAATTCATGGATTGCCAAAGTTAGTTATCACCATTCAGGCGGCAGGAAAAAGGGCAAAAAAAAGACGGCGCTCCGGAGGGATGGCCGTCTTTTTCAGGGAGTTGAAGCGGTTAGCGAACGTTCACAAGTTCCCGGTATTTGGCCATCGGCCATACCTCGTCATCGATAAGCATTTCCAGGTGGTCAACATGGTCTCGGATCACATCAAAAAACGGCCGGACTTTATCGCAGTACTGGATGGCGCGGTTGCGTACATCTTCGATTTTATTGGCCCGTTTACGCGCCTCCACCATGCTGTCAACGTTTTTCTTGATGGCGCTGATGTGCGCAGAAATCTCCTTGATCTGTTCCATTTGCGTCGCATACATATCGGCTTTCAGTCCGATGTCTTGCAAGGCTTCAATGTTCTCCGCCAGTTTAGTCTGGTAGTTGATTGCGGCCGGAAGTATGTGGTTGAAGGCCAAATCGCCCATTACGCGCGCCTCGATCTGGATTTTTTTGATGTAGGTTTCCAGCATGATTTCATGGCGGGCTTCGGCTTCACGGTGACTGAAAATCTGCATGTCTTCAAACAGTTTCATGGATTTCTTGCTCACAAAAGCATCCAATGCCATCGGCGTGGTCTGTACATTCGATAGTCCGCGGCGCTTCGCCTCCTTCACCCATTCGTCGCTGTAACCGTTTCCTTCGAAGCGAATATTTTTTGACTCGACAATATAACGACGTAAAACCTTAAGGATGGCTTCGTCTTTTTTCATGCCTTTATTCATCAACGTATCAACTTCGTGCTTGAAGGCGATCAGTTGCTGGGCGACAATCGTATTCAGGATAGTCATAGAGCTCGAGCAGTTGGCGGAGGAGCCGACAGCACGGAATTCGAATTTATTACCGGTGAACGCGAAGGGTGAAGTACGGTTACGGTCGGTGTTGTCCAGGAGAATTTCCGGAATTTTGCCGATGTTCAGCTTGAGTTCCGTCTTTTCATCCGGCGTCATTTTCTTTTCGGTTACACTCTTCTCCAGGTCATTTAGCACCTTGCTTAATTGTCCACCGAGGAAGATAGACATGATGGCCGGTGGAGCTTCATTCGCGCCGAGTCGATGGTCGTTACTTGCCGAAGCAATGCTGGCGCGTAGTAAATCGGCATGCTCGTACACCGCTCGTATCGTGTTGATGAAGAAGGTGAGGAAC
>CAINVI010000258.1 GCA_903854075.1 Candidatus Pollutiaquabacter sp.
GCTTGTACACATAACCACGATCTTGAATTGTTTGAATGATTGAAGCAAAAGTAGATGGGCGACCAATACCAAGTTCTTCCAGCTTTTTAACGAGTGCGGCTTCGGTAAAGCGTGATGGCGGGTGCGTGTAACGTTCGGTAGCAGAGGCTTCCATCAGTTTCAGTGCGTCGCCGATAGCCATGGGAGGCAATAAGCCCGCCTGGTCGTCAGACTCTTCATCGTCCGTACTTTCCATGTAGACTTTCAGGAATCCGTCGAACTTGATCACTTCGCCGGTAGCGACGAAATTCTCTTTTGCCTTGTTGGATTCCACAGTTACCACTGTTTTCTCCAGTCGGGCTTCTGCCATCTGCGAAGCGACAGCACGTTTCCAGATCAGGTTATACAAACGCTGTTCCCGCGATTCGCCATCGACACTTTCAATAGCCATGTCGGTGGGACGAATAGCTTCGTGTGCTTCCTGCGCGGACGCCTGTTTTGTTTTATACTGACGGCGCTCGTAATATTCCGGTCCGTAATTCTGCGTGATTACGCGCTGTGCCATATCCAACGCATCGTTAGAGAGGTTCACGCTGTCGGTTCGCATATAGGTGATCTTACCGCTCTCGTAGAGTTTCTGCGCAAGCACCATGGTTTGCGAAACACTGTAGCCCAATTTACGCGCTGCCTCTTGCTGAAGCGTCGAGGTAGTAAATGGCGCGGCCGGCGAACGTTTACCGGGCTTGACTTCGAGGTTCTTCACCGAGAATCCTGCGCCGATACAACTTTTCAAAAACGCTTCTGCCTCTTCGTAGGTAGCGAACTTTTTAGGAAGTTCGGCTTTGAATGATTTTCCTTTTATATCAAAGGTGGCGACAACGCGATAAGCAGACGTGATTTTAAATTGATCCACTTCGCGTTCACGCTCTACAATCAGTCGAACCGCGACCGATTGCACCCGTCCGGCCGATAACTGCGGGCGGACTTTTTTCCATAAAATCGGAGAAAGCTCGAAGCCTACCAGACGATCAAGAATACGTCGCGCTTGTTGCGCGTCTACCAGATTGCGATCGATGAGTCGCGGGTTTTCAATGGCTTTGGTTATAGCTTTTTTAGTAATCTCATGAAATACGATGCGCTTGGTGGTCTTTTCGTTCAAACCCAGTGCTTCGCATAAATGCCATGAAATAGCTTCTCCTTCGCGGTCCTCATCCGTCGCCAGCCAGACCTCGTCAGCCTTCTTCGCCAAGCGACGAAGCTCATTAATGACTTGTTCTTTATCGGGACTTACTTCATAAACAGGTTCGAAATTTTCACCCACTTTTACGCCCATCCCGGACTTGACGAGGTCACGGACGTGTCCGTAGCTCGACTTTACCGTGAAGTCCTTTCCCAAGTATCCTTCAATGGTTTTCGCCTTTGCCGGCGACTCAACAATTACTAAGTTTTTAGACATTTCGGGTTCTCCAATCGCCGCAAATAAAAGGAATTATTTTTTTATGCAAGATTGGAAGTCGCGGGAACGATTGAAAAGTCGCAAAAAAAGAAGCCGAAATCTTCCGACTTCGGCTTCGTAATCGACTATTAACTATAGGATTAAAGGTTAATCAACATTTTTGTTGACCAATAATTTTTGGACATAATAATTAGTGGCCGACAACACGGTCACATAATACAAACCGGAATTCCAATTTTTAGTTTCGACAACAACTGCTTGATCAATGATGTTTACCGACGGAGAAAGTACGATGCGCCCTACCGCATCATAAATTTTAATTTCGGTACTGCCAACCAACGAGGGAGACAATTCGACTGAAAAGCTGTTGTCAGCCGGATTAGGAAAAACGACAACGGATGCTGCAACACTGTTGACACTTTCCAAGTTGTTCAGCGCTGAATTTCCGGTGGTACCTAATAGTAATTGTCCCGGTACACCTGTGTTGGCAAACTGAACATCGGCGGAAACGCTACTCGCGGAGACAGCGAAAGCGTTGTTGGTCCAAGTTCCGGTACTAAATCCGTCGCGTTGTTGTAATTGAATGTTGGTAGGATTAAGTTCATCCGTTACACTCACTGCCCCCGGCGGTAGAGAAAAGTTGAGATCGTACGAAACGGGATTCAAAACTCCGTAGCGATCAATGATCCAGTAGCTATCCGAATAATTGGCACAGCAGACGGGGAGCACATTGGGTGAACACTGGAGATGAGAGACGACGAACGTATCCAAGCATGACTGCAGGGAATTCATTTCCAGATCCGTACCCGGAAAATTCAACACTCCGCTGGAGGCGGGAGCTGCCAGATAACAAGAACCTTCCCCATACGGGCCTTCTGCGGTTTGCCAAGTCGGAAGCACGACACCAGAAAGGTTGCCATTACATCCGGATCCGCTCAGGTCGGCTGTTGTAACACCCGTTCCTTCTGCCATTTTCCAATAGCCAATCAGTCCGCTTTGCGGAGTAGATAGTACCATACGCATATCTTCGCGTATCTGATTTGCTGAACGTTCCAGATTATAGATTCGCACTTCATCGATATTACCTTGTGCAACCAAGGTATCCGGCCTCCATGGTGCACTTCCAATAATCAAATGAGATGACGTTTGATTTCCAATACGGGTGGTGGATGCAGGAACATCAATTCGGACTTTACCATTAATGTAACCACGAAACCTTCCACCGGTTTTGTACGTGAATGCGATGTGTGTCCAGACATTGAACGGTACCTGATACACGTTAAAGGATTTTGTTCCGTTTACACTATCTTTTACAGCGCAATTGAGCGCCTGATTCTGAATGGCCATATAAAATCCATTGAAAGAATTCTGGTCAAAATTCCCAACGACATGTTGCATAGCAAATCGCTGATCCAACTTCACCCAGGCCTCCACGGTCAACTGTCCTTCGATATTTAAATTATCTCCCGGTCCGCAATCGATAAAACTATTGTAACCATCGAACAAGAGCATGTGATCACAAGACTGTGCAACACTGGAAAGTGATGGCAACATCACCAGCAATGCGATGAGTATACGCAGCAATCTCATTTCCCTACGCAAATTATCGGTTAATGATCAACCGCTGGCTTGTGGTGTACTCACTAGACTTGATAGCTACCTGATACAACCCTGTACTCAATTCGCTCACATCGATACGGTGATTTTCCGTCTCGCTTGAAAGATGCTGTGATCGGACAACTTGTCCGGATGACGTATAGATCAAGAGCTCCGCATCTTGCGGAAAGTTCTCATCAACGGTTAGGGTAATTTCATGTACTGCAGGATTAGGTGCAACCGAAAACCGAATCGGGTTATCGATCGACGGAACGTTCAACGTGGAGCTACCGTTGCTTCCGACTTTGAATTGGCCGAGCGCAGAAACAAACGGGAAGGTGACGGTCGCCGTGGAAGGAGCAGCAGCGCCTGCGAATCCTACCATGTTCCAGCCCAACGTACTGACAGCTCCCCGGTTATAGAGTAATAAATTGGAGGGCAGCACAGAATCTGCGGCGCTGACTGTTCCTGAAGGAAAACCAAAGGTGATGGCCAGACTCAGCGGCGTTGCACTGCTGTACCGATCCACTATCCAGTACCCATTATTGAAAACGGAAGCACCAACAGGCGGAGATCCGCCCGGCTCACAATCCATTTTTGAAACAACGAACGTGTCGGTTGTCGGGGTGATATTCACCATAATTTCTGTTGCTGAACTTAGGAAATTCATAGCGCCAAGCACACCGGTACCAACTCGCAGGTCGGATGTTCCGGTGCCGTACGGTCCATCGGCAACTTGCCAGATCGGCAAAGTGAAACCTGTCAATGTGCCGGTATGGTTATACCCACTGAGGTCGGCCGTATTAATTCCTGTTCCTTCAGAAAAGCGCCAGTACCCAATCAGTCCGTTGATTGGACCGGAAAGCGCGACATGCATTTGTTCACGAATCTGAGAAACGGACTTTTCAATATTATATACACGTACTTCATCAATAAGTCCATAGGCTTCAAAATAATTCGGATCCCAGGGTGCCGCACCGATTCTGAAGTTAGTGGTACCGTTGTCGCCGATAAGCTCGTTAGTTGCAGGAACATCGGCTACCATAATTCCATTTACATAACCACGAAATCGGCCACCTACTTTATACGTAAAGGCGAGGTGCGCCCATTCACCGGAAGGGACGGCGGGCGCGGTAAACGCGTGCAGCCCGAGCGTATCCTTGACCTCGCAGTAAAGTCCGCCGTTCTCCACACCGAGCATAAACCCGGAGTTGGTGAAGGGGTCAATGTTGCCGGCGATCTTTTGGTTGGGAGTTGTACTGATCAAATTCACCCACGCTTCCACGGTCAACTGTCCTTCGGCGTTATACCCGGAACCCGGTCCGCAATCGATGTAGGAACTGGAGCCAGGAAAACTGACGGCATAGTCACAAATTTGTTGTGCCCGGGCCACGCCGGCTATCGCCAAAGCGAGGAGAAAGAATAGTTGTTTTTTCATGATTGGTGTATGGAATAGACGGATTAAAAATAAAGGATTGAACGTGATTTTCAGGTATTCCGAGCGATTTATTGTCTTGGAAAACAATCCATTTCAACCTGACAAATACCTTATCGCCACTGCAACTTTAAATAATCATTTTGTGATTTATTAGTTCGATTTTAAACCTTTTATTATCAATAGATTGGATGGTTGCTGACAACTTGTCAGAACGCCATAGAAGGTGTAATTTTGCATCAAAGCAGTTTCCATGGACTTCACGGAAAATAAAGTAATTGATGAAGCCCGTCAGGGCGAGGCGATGATGATCGGGAATACTTCAGGCAGCAAAAAGCTGTACCTGGAGAGTTACGGATGTCAGATGAACTTTTCCGACAGTGAAATTGTAGCCTCTATCATGTCCGGGATTGGATATTCCACAACACGTGTGATGGAAGAGGCAGATGTAATTCTGTTGAACACCTGCGCCATCCGCGACAATGCGGAGCAGCGCGTTTGGGGTCGACTGCGGGAAATTCGAAAAACAAAAAAATCAAACAAAGATCTCGTTGTCGGAGTGTTGGGATGCATGGCCGAACGTCTGAAAAACGAATTGCTGGAGAAAGAAAAGCTGGTGGATATTGTGGTGGGGCCGGATGCGTACCGCGACCTTCCCAATCTTATTGCTGCCGCTGAGTCGGGTCAAAAAGCCGTCAACGTGCTACTTTCCCGCGAAGAAACCTATGCAGAAATCAGTCCGGTACGATTGGGTAGTAACGGCATCAACGCCTATATCTCAATCATGCGCGGTTGTGACAACATGTGTTCATTCTGTGTTGTTCCTTTCACGCGCGGCCGCGAAAGAAGTCGTGATCCGGAATCCATTTTAGCCGAAGCGCACGACCTGTTTGTGCGCGGCTACCGGGAAGTCACGTTACTGGGCCAAAACGTTGACTCGTATTTATGGTGGGGCGGCGGTCCTAAAAAAGATCTTCCAAAAGAAACCGTACAGGCTGCACTGGAACATCGATTACCGGAAAATGAACAACGTCAATTCACCACGTTTGCCGATTTGATGGAGCGCGTGGCGTTGATCCATCCTGACTTACGACTTCGCTTCTCTACATCCAATCCGCGCGACATGACCGATGCCGTGCTGTATGTTATGGCGAAGTACGAGAACATTTGCAACTACATTCACTTACCGGTACAATCCGGCAGCACAACAGTGCTGGAACGTATGAACCGCGGCTACACGCGGGAGCAGTATGTTGATCGCATTGAAGCCATTCGCCGAATTGTTCCCGGCTGTGCGATTTCGACAGATATCATTTCCGGATTTTGCGGAGAGTCGGAAGAACAGCACCAGGAAACCTTGTCGCTGATGCGTTGGGCAGCGTACGATTACGCCTATATGTTTAAGTATTCGGAGCGGCCGGGGACACTGGCTGCACGTCAATACCCGGACGATATCGACGAGGCGACTAAGTCGCGCCGGCTGGCGGAGATTATCGCTTTACAAAAAAAACTTTCACACGAAAGTAACTTGCCACAGATCGGCAAAACTTTTCGCGTGCTTATTGAATCTGAATCCAAAAAATCGGACCAGCATTTATCCGGCAGATCCGGGGAGAACAAAGTCGTTGTCTTCCCACGAAAAAACTTCCAGCCGGGCCAGTATGTAAATGTTTTAATTACCGGTTGTACGCCGGCCACCTTAATCGGTGAAGTAACTGATTGATACCGGCTGCTAAACTACGACCACGCTTCAGATCTACCAACAATGACCATCCACGACATAAAAGCACGTTTCGGCATCATCGGCAACTCGCCGCTGCTGGAGCATGCCATCAATGTTGCCAAACAAGTCGCGGCCACTGAAATCAGCGTACTGATCTTCGGAGAGAGTGGCGTCGGAAAAGAAGTATTTCCACAGATCATTCACCAATTAAGTCCGCGGAAACACGGACCTTTCATTGCGGTGAACTGTGGCGCTATTCCGGAAGGCACGATCGATTCCGAATTGTTTGGCCATGAAAAAGGATCGTTCACCGGTGCTCATGAAGCGCGGAAAGGCTACTTCGAAGTAGCCAATGGCGGAACTATTTTTCTGGATGAAGTGGGCGAACTTCCACTGAACACTCAGGTGCGACTTTTGCGCGTGCTGGAAACCGGCGAGTTCATAAAAGTCGGCTCATCCAAAGTGCAAAAAACCAATGTTCGTATTGTCGGGGCGACCAATGTAGACATGCTGATGGCCATCGAACAAGGTCGTTTCCGAGAAGACTTATACTACCGACTCAACACCGTACCGATTCGCATTCCGCCGCTGCGCGACCGTCAAGAGGATATCCATTTACTGTTTAGAAAATTCGCCAGTGACTTCGCTGAAAAGTACAGAGTCCCTTCGATTTCTTTGGCTCCCGATGCGGTACACATCCTGTTGGAATACCGGTGGCCCGGCAATATCCGTCAGCTGAAAAACATTACCGAGCAACTTTCCATTCTCGAAAAGAAGCGGGATATCAACGGAGACACCTTATTACAATACCTTCCTCCTGCTCCTTTGACCACTTCACCGATTTTGTTGAAGGACGGTTCGCGGACGTCGCAAGAATTCACCGAACGTGAATTGCTGTACAAGGTCCTTTTCGAAATGAAAAAGGACATGAACGATATGAAGTTACTGATCAACGAGATCATGCAGCACGGCACTGATCCCGCGTGGCGGGAACGACATGCAGGTTTAGCACAAACATTACACACTGAAACCGGCACACCGCAGTTCATTCCTACGCTCGACCCGAGCATCACTATTCATACACCAACACTTACAGTTCCGGCCATTCCGGTGAGCAATGTGCAACCGCACACCGAAGTGGAAGAATCGCTTTCCCTGGAAGACAAAGAGAAAGAGTTCATTCAAAAAGCGCTCGACAAGCATAAAGGAAAGCGAAAACTTGCGGCGCGTGAGTTGGGAATTTCAGAACGGACGTTGTACCGCAAAATGAACGAATACGGCATCCGTAGTTGATCGACAAGCCCTCCACCATGACACGTAGCAAAGCACTTATTTACTTAACGTTGTTGATTTGCACCGCCTTCTTCGGAAGCTGCAGTGTGAACTACTCGTTCAGTGGTGCTTCGATTTCTCCGGAAGTAAAAACTATAACCGTCAAATTTTTCACAAAAACAGCTGCTCTCGGACCACCTGCTCTCGGTCAGGTATTCACTGAGCGCTTAAAAGAAAAATTTGTATCCCAAACCAGTCTTACTCCC
>CAINVI010000259.1 GCA_903854075.1 Candidatus Pollutiaquabacter sp.
CCTTTGAATTCGTATTCGTTGAATTTCCAACCGGGCTTGTGCGTGTCACGGTCATCATACTTCACCGAAATATTCCGTGCACGCAAATCCGCTACTAATACATTTACCGCCGCAGAAATCTGCTGCAGTTGTTCGTCGTTCTTATAGATCGGCACTATCACCACTTGAGTCGGCGCCAGCTTCGGCGGCAACACCAGTCCCTGATCGTCCGAATGCGCCATAATGAGCGCACCCATCAGTCGCGTGGAAACGCCCCACGATGTCGCCCACACATAATCCTGCTTACCATCCTTGCCCGTAAACTTCACATCAAACGCTTTGGCAAAATTTTGCCCCAAGAAATGCGACGTTCCCGCCTGCAGCGCTTTGCCGTCCTGCATCATGGCTTCAATACAATAGGTATCCAACGCACCGGCAAACCGCTCGTTCGCCGTCTTCACTCCTTTAATAACCGGAACGGCCATCACGGTTTCAGCAAACGTAGCGTACACCTCCAGCATCTTGCGTGTCTCCTCTACCGCCTCCTCCATCGTTGCGTGGGCGGTATGTCCTTCTTGCCACAGGAACTCCGCCGTGCGCAGGAACAAGCGCGTACGCAATTCCCAGCGCACGACGTTGGCCCACTGATTGACCAGAATAGGTAAATCGCGCCACGACTGAATCCAGCCGCGGTAGGTGTTCCAGATGATGGTTTCGGACGTAGGACGAACAATCAGCTCTTCTTCGAGTTTAGCTTCCGGATCGACAATCACGCCGCTGCCGTCCTCAGCATTTTTCAAGCGGTAATGGGTGACCACCGCACACTCCTTGGCAAAGCCCTCTACGTGCGCTGCTTCCTTGCTCAAAAAAGACTTCGGAATGAACAACGGAAAATAGGCGTTCACGTGACCGGTTTCCTTGAACATCTTATCGAGCACCGCCTGCATTTTTTCCCAAATCGCATACCCGTACGGCTTGATGACCATACAGCCGCGAACAGCGGAATTTTCCGCTAAATCGGCTTTAATGACCAGATCCTGGTACCATTGGGCGTAATTTTCGGCGCGGGTGGGAAAGTCGTTACTCATGATCCTTGGGGGAGTTGATGGGTTTGGTACGGTGTTTGCAAATGAACAACAAAAGTACAAAATCCGCTGTACCCCGCCGCAACTCTCCTACGTAGTAAGACGGGCCTAACCAACGGAAACTTACCTTTGAAACCGCCAAACGGAACCACACTACGATTCATCCTTCGCGCCATGAAAAAATCAGCCTTCCTCTTCGTAATCGCCATCAGCGCCTTTTTAGGATCCTGCTCCTCGACCTATTATGCCGGAACCGCTAACGATGACGTCTATTATTCTTCTTCGGATGAGCGTCCGTACACGCCCGCAACTTCCGGCACTTCCTCCGGTGGCAGCTATAGCACGGCGGATCAATATTCAACCCAGGGCTCCAATTACACCCCTTCGACCGACAATTACGCGCCGGCCAATGCTGATCCGGCTACGGACAACAACAACGGGGCAGAATATTATTCCGACAGCTACTCCTCCAACGACGGTAACGGCAACTCGTACGTCACCAACAACTATTACTACGATCAGGACGATTATTACGACTACGCGTACACAGCGCGTCTGCGCCGCTACTATTCTCCCTATTACGGCTACAATTATTACGATCCGGTGTACACGAACAGCTACTGGTACGATTACAACCCGGTGAGTTTCGGCGTGAGCATTTATTCCGGCTACAGCTGGTGGGCACCTTCGTCGTTTTACTATTCTCCGTTCGTGTACTCCCCCGGCTTTTCAGTCGGCATCAACATCGGCTGGGGAACGCCGTGCTACTCCACCTGGGGTTATTCCGGTTTTTATTCTCCGTTCTATAGTCCATGGAATTCCTGGTACTCCCCGTACTCGTATTGGGGTGGTTATAACAACGGCTACTGGGCCGGTTATCAGCACGGCTACTACGATGGATCCTGGGGCCTGGCCAATCCGTATTACTACAACAGCTACGACGGCAATTTCCACTACGGTCCGCGCGGCGCCTCCGCGGTCGATAACTCTCCTCGCCCCGGCGGATCGCGAGAGTTTGGTTTTGGTAAAACGACCAGCATTGGTGGTAAATACACGGAAGCGGTAAATGCAGGTCGCATTTCCAAACCGGATCCTGCTATGCCTGTCTCCAGCGATGGATTGGGACGTCCTTCGGATCCTGTGAAAAACAATGGCACTGCACCCTCTACTATCGGAAGACCATCGATCGAAAATCCATCAAAGGATCAAGGTCGTGGCACCATCGGAGCGCCCAACACCGGCACACCTTCAAAAGATGACGGCCGTGGCAATACTAATTTTGGTCGCCCCAATACGGGCACACCTGTCAAAGACGACAGCCGTTCCAACGATAACTTCGGTCGTCCGAGTAACACTGCGCCGTCAAAAGACAACGGGCGCTCCAACGATAACTTCGGTCGTCCGAGTAACACTGCGCCGTCAAAAGACAACGGTCGTTCCAACGATAACTTCGGTCGTCCGAGCAACACTACGCCGTCAAAAGACAACGGGCGTTCCAACGACAACTTCGGTCGTCCGAGTAACACCGCGCCGTCAAAAGACAACGGTCGCTCTAACGATAACTTCGGTCGTCCGGACAACAGCACTCCGTCACGTAGCAACGATCGCGTAAATCCGACAACACCTTCACGCAACGAAGGCCGCTCGCCTGAATTACGCACCGCTCCGTCACGGCAAGTAGCTCCATCGAAAGCCGATCCAGGGCTGCAAAGCGCACCCAAACGTCAGCCTTCCATGGAAATGCCACGCAACCGCGAACAACAGCAATCGCCCACGTTCCAGCCACGTAACGAACCCAAGCAATTCAAGCCGTCCAGTCCGGCACCGCAGCGTAGCAGCTCACCTTCATCCGCTCCTGCACCGTCCCGTCGTCGATAACGTATCGCACACTCATCGATACATTTTATCGTGTACCCTATCAACTCTTCTATCATGAAAAAACTTCCCCTTATCGCCGCTCTTCTTATTCACTTTAGCCTCGCTGCTCAAACCGACCTGGACGCTTTCCGCTATTCGCAGCGATCGGTTGCCGGTACAGCGCGCTATATTTCAATGGGTGGAGCGTTTACCGCTTTAGGCGGCGACATGACGACATTGTCACACAATCCCGCCGGACAAGGCATCTACCGTGGCAACGAAATCACGTTCTCTACTTCCGTCTTTACGGGTAACTCCCGTTCCGATTACCTGGGCGAAAACACTACCGACGGTCGAACAAATTTCAACATACCCAATTTGGGCGTGGTGCTTACTGCAAAGGAGAATGATCAGTCAGTGAATGCCAGCGGTTGGCAGAGTTGGAATATCGGTTTTGCCTACAACCGCTTGATGGATTTTCACAATGTGCGATCATTCGAGGGCTACAACACCACTTCCTCCTTAGTGGATTATTTTGCACAACAAGCCAACGGCATATATCCAGATAACCTGGATCGCTTCAACGAAGACCTCGCCTATCAGACTTATCTGATCAATCCGGACTCTACCTTGAATTATTCCAGCGCAGCGGCGGGCGGTAACGTATTGCAACGTCGTTCTTCGGAAACTCGCGGCGCGATTTCAGAGACCAGCCTCACCTTCTCCGGCAATTACAGCAACAAGCTGTATCTCGGCGGATCCATCGGCATTGTCGGTTTACGTTATCGCGAAGACACTTACTTCGACGAGGTGGATACACAAAATCAGCACGACTCCTTGCAGCAATACGAATACGCCAGCTTCCTGAATTCAGAAGGATCCGGACTCAACCTAAAATTCGGATTCATTTACCGGGCTTCTGATCTCTTCCGCATTGGCGGCGCCATTCACACGCCGACGTGGTACAACATGTCGGATGCTTACTCCAGCACCATGGCCTCTAAATTCGACAAAGGAAAAACCTATCGTTATGCTTCTCCGGATGGCGCCTTCGATTATTTCTACAAATCACCGTTCCGTGCTATGCTCGGAGCTGGTTTCATCTTCGGCAAAGCCGGCTTGCTCAGTGTAGATTATGAATTCAGCGATGCGGGCCAGTCAACGGTACGTGCCGACGGTTACGGATTTTCACAGGTGAATGCCGACATACGCAGAAAGTACGTAGGAACGCACACGTTACGCGCCGGCACCGAGTGGAAACTCGACAATGTCAGTCTTCGTGCCGGATACGGTTTCACCACCTCTCCGATCAGTGATGGCTACAAAGTGGCTGGATCCGATTTCAGTCAGTCGCGTTTCAGCGGCGGTATCGGTTTCCGCGAAAAGAATTTTTTCATCGACCTTGGCTTCCTCTATTCATTGACGAAGGAGTATCTTCAACCGTACACGTTGGACAATACATTTGTACCGGGCAGTAATGAACGTGTGACGGGCTACAACGCCACGCTCACAGCCGGCGTAAAGTTCTAAGGCACGACTATTTGCAGCGCTGCAATCCCGCGCGGGCTTTCTGATCGATGGAATTCTGGTAATCGTGATTGCGCATCGACAGGCAGTCGTTGTAATACGCTTTGGCCATTTCCCGATTACCCCGCTTTTCATAAATATTACCGAGTAATAAGGCGCTATTGGCGGCGAAGTACGTAGTGTAAGCTTGTCCGTTTTTCAAGGTGAGCTTGTAGTAAAAAATCGCCTGGTCCTTGCGCTCCATTGCATCCAGTATGCGCGCAAAACGATAGGTCAATTCGAGCTTATCTTTTTCCGTCGGAAAACTATCGGCAGGCACTCCTACGATGGACTGCATGGCTTGCCGATAATATCCGCCGTCAAACAACAAGCGAGAGCGAAGCAAGATAATGTTGGGCACACTACCCGATTCCGCCTCTCGAAGTGCGGCTTTATCTTCATCAATCAGTGAACGTCCATACTGGATACAATACTTCATGTAGCGATCATACCCGTAACGATCGTTCTTGAGCAACGACCACCACGCCATTTTTTGCCAGGCCGCTTTCACGCAATTACCATTACTGTTCGTTCGCAAAAACGTTAGAAATTCCTGTCCGGCGCGATCGTCCAGTTTGCGCAGCAGTGCCAACCCGCGGCGGTACTGCAAGAGCGGCAACTTTATAGAGGCCGATACATCCGAAGGAGTCATCAAGACGGCCAGGGCCGCATCGTTCTTACCTTGCTTCATGAGCAGCCCGGTGTACACATACTTCAACAGTTCGTTGGTGGGATAGCGTTCCTGTAGCCGCTGCATCAATATAGGATCAGGCAACCGGTCGGGTGTTGTTGCGTTGTGCAAGGACCCCACCAAAAAAAGCACTTCATCGGTGTAGGATTCATACGGCGAGTCGGGTAAGCGACGTAAGCACGTGATCATAGAAGACATTCCTTTTTCCACGTCACCCTCCCAACCTACGAGTTTCAGCAACCACTGATAATTGACCGGTACGGCACCCAAGACCGATTCTACGGCACCGCTGATCATCGCATTCGGCAGGAAAGAAGGAAACGTTTTCGCGTTCTTCTCGATCAAGGAGCGACAACTGCGGAGATCGATGGCCGCGGAAAGCGTTGCCTGCTGTTGGGCATGTAGCATCACTTGCAACAACAACAGTTCCGCTTGTACAAATCCGCGTAAGGGCTCCTTCTCCGCAACTTCTTTCTGTAAGCGTGCGGACAACGTTGCGGAGCGTTTAAAAAACAGTTCTTGCGAAGTCTCCTTTTCATCCACAAATGCCACGAGAAACAACTGCTTGCAACGTATAGCCTCCGCCATGAGATTGTTAGGGGCGCTGCGCGCTTCCTGTTCCAGCAACGGAGCTGCAAGGACGAAATGCAGGCGGAGCACTTCCGCCTGCGCCTGTTGAAGGCGATCGTTCAGTTGCAGATAGCCGGCGGCAGTAGATGAAAATGAAACGAAGAACGTCACCAGCAGTAAACCGCCTACGCGCAAAGAGTAACGTACAGGTGAAAAAAGAACGAGGTGTAAGCTCCGGCTCTGTTGAACACCGTTTCTTACACCTCGCATGATGAATGACTTACTGTTACAGGTTATTCCTGTTCGGCCATCGCTTCTTCGTCGATGCGAGCATCCACGAGAATACGTCCGCAGTGTTCGCACACGATAACTTTCTTGTGCTGACGAATGTCAAGCTGACGCTGAGGCGGAATTTTGTTGAAGCAACCACCGCAGGAATCGCGCTGTACAGAAACGACTGCGAGTCCATTACGGGTATTGTCACGAAGGCGACGGTAAGCAGCCAGCAGGCGCTCGTCAACAATGGTTTGCGTTTTATCGGAGATGCGCTTCAGCGCGTCTTCTTCTTTGCGTGTCTCTTCAACGATGGTCTCCAGCTCTGACTTTTTCAGATTGAGTACCGCTTGCTTCTCCGCAAGGATCGCTTCGGTCTCATCGAACATGACTTGCTTCACCAGGATGTCAGCCGCATGCTCTTTGGAACGCTTTTCGGCCAACTGAATCTCCAGGTTCTGGAATTCGATCTCTTTGTTGAGGGAATCGAACTCACGGTTGTTCTTCACTTTATCCTGCTGTGACTCGTATTTCTTGATACGGTCTTTCGATTCTTTTACCGCTTGCTTTTTCTTGGCGATAAGATCGTTGAGGTTGTCGATCTCTGCTTTGATATGTTCAACACGGGTAGTCAAACCGGCCAATTCATCTTCCAGATCAGCTACTTCCATTGGCAACTCCCCGCGAATAGTGCGGATCTTGTCAATGTTGGAATCGACTTCCTGCAGCATGTAGATCGCTTTGAGCTTCTCTTCTACGGTAAAGTCTTTGCTGTTCTTGTGCAACGCCATGATGTCTTCCATCTTCTTTTCGAGACGGGCCACATCAATGATCTTTTCGATCTTGCGCGGCTGGAACATCGGCTTCTTTTCTTTCGTAGTCTTGACTTTTGCTTTAGCGATTTTCGACAGGCTCACTTCTTTATCGTTTTTTGAATTAGAACTCGTTGCTTTTACAGCCGTTTTCTTTGCAGGAGCGGCGGCACGCTTCTTGGGTGCTGCTTTTTGGGGAGCAGCGCCGGCAGAAGACTTAGAAGTTGTTTTTTTAGCCATGGCTGTAATGAATTACAACATCAACCGGAACCAACAACTTGCCGTTCAGGGAATACCGGTTGTTACAGATACTGCAACGGATTGGTATTGACCCCCGTCAGGCGGACGGCAAAGGTAGTAAATTTTTCGAGAATAAGGGAATGAATTAGCTCCCCGGTGAACTGTTCGCTCTCAAAATGACCAATATCCGCGATGACCAGGGTGCCCTCGGCGTCAAAAAACTCGTGGTATTTAAAATCAGCGGTCACAAAGACGTCGGCACCCGCTTTTTTGGCGTCTTTTAGCAGAAAACTGCCCGAACCGCCGCAAATGGCCACTTTTTTCACTTTTTTACCGATTAGCCGGGTATGACGGACTACGCCGGCCTGCATCGATTTCTTAACGTGGAGCAGAAATTCCTGCTCAGAAACGGGATTTTCCAGTTCTCCAACCATGCCCGCCCCAATTCCCTGATGAGTGTTTTCGAGCGAGTAGATATCGTAGGCGATTTCCTCGTAAGTCATGCTTTTTCGCAATCCGGCTAAAACGGCGGATTCTTTCCAGGCCTCAAAAATGACTTCTATACGCTCCTCAGACTCGCGCCGGTGCTCGCCCACTTGACCAACGGTGGGTTGGGCGCCTTCGCGGCCACGGAAGGAACCGGTACCGGCAAGCCCGAAACTGCATTCGTCGTAATTGCCGATGGAGCCGGCACCGGCAGCAAAAAGTGCCGAACGGACAGCTTCCGTTTCCGCCAACGGAACGAAGACGACGAGTTTGCGGAGGAGACCTCGCTTGGGAGCCAGCACGCGCAGATTCATGAGTCCCAGGCGCTCGGCGATTTTGCGGTTGACTCCGTGACGAACATTATCGAGGTTGGTATGCATAGCATAGATGGCGATATCGTGCTTGATGGCTTTCATCACCGTACGCTCGACGTACGTTTTGCCGTTGAATCGTTTCATACCACTGAAGACGATCGGATGATGGGCCACGATGACATTACAGCCCGTAGCCATAGCTTCCTCGACAACTTCCTCCGTACAGTCGAGAGCGATGATCACCCCCTTCACCTCGGTGTTCGGATCACCGACGATGAGTCCGGCATTGTCGTAGGATTCCTGCAAGGATGGCGGCGCAAAGGCTTCCAGGTGCGCCATGAGTTCGTGCAACGTTGTCATAGGGCGAAGATAACGAAAGTGAGCGTTCTTCCCCGACTTGTAGTGAGCAGACTGCTTGAAGTTTCGTAACTTGCCGCGATGGCTTCCTGGCGACGACTACTGCTCCCCTTTTCCCTGTTGTACGGCATTGCTGTACGGGTGCGGAATTGGCTGTTTGACCAGGGAATTCTGAAGAGCCGTACCATTCCGGTACCCTCAATCGGCGTTGGCAACTTGAGTGCCGGCGGCACCGGAAAAACCCCGCATGTTGAATACCTGATCCGACTACTTAAAGATCACTTCCGCGTCGTTACGCTCAGCCGCGGGTACGGAAGAACGACGAGCGGCTTTTTTTTGGCGTCGGGTACAGCAACAGCGACCATGATCGGCGATGAGCCGATGCAATACTTCACCAAATTTCCCGACATCCGTGTTGCCGTGGATGAAGACCGAAGTCATGCGGTAGACGAACTACTGACGATCGATCCGCAGACGGGCGTGATCTTACTCGACGACAACTTTCAGCACCGCAAGGTGAAAGCCGGATTGCAAATCCTGCTCATCAACTTTGAAGACCTTGAAAAGAACGACCTGCTGTTGCCGGCCGGTAATTTGCGGGAACCCAACGATTCCATCCGCCGGGCGGATGTCGTCATCGTCAGTAAAACGCCCAACATTCTGGTGCCGATTGAACGTAAACGCATTCTCGCCTTGCTGAAAACGGGGAAAGATCAGCCGGTGTTTTTCAGTTTTTACCGTTACGGTGAATTCCAGCG
>CAINVI010000260.1 GCA_903854075.1 Candidatus Pollutiaquabacter sp.
CAGCAGCACGTGTCTACAAACAAGGCTTCAGCGACAACCGTACGTTTTATGTGATTGGCAGCGATGGCGGATTACTTCCTGCCCCTATTGCCACCAACCGCATGCTACTCTCCAACGGAGAACGTATCGAGATTCTAGTCGACTTTAGCGGTCCGGCACTTCCTCCGCTTACGCTGAAAAGCTACGCTACTGAAATGCCCAATAATGTTCCCGGTAATCTGATGGGAATGATGGGCGGCAACGGTCCACTGGAAAGGGTTGATTTCGATATCATGGAGTTCCGGATCATTTCTCCTATTCCCGGTGGCATTACATCAGTTCCTTCAACCTTGGTGCCGGTACAAACGTATGATTCAACCACTGCAAATCGCGTGCGGAATCGCACCATCACCGGTCAAGGAATGGTGAACATGGGCAACTTTTATCTCGACGGTAGTCAGTATATCATGGGCTATTTCAACGACACCATTCGATTGGGTGACATTGAATTATGGTACGTGACCAACTCTTCGAACATTTCTCATCCAATGCACGTGCACGACGTTTCGTTTCGGATTCTTAGCCGAAACGGCGCAGTACCTCCGCCGGCAGAAAGCGGGTATAAAGACGTTTTCCATATTCTTCCCCAGGAAACTGTTTCCATTATCATGCGCTTTGAAGACTATGCTGACGACGGCGTTCCTTACATGTACCATTGCCATAATCTGGCACACGAAGACATGGGTATGATGACTTCCTTTATCGTAGTAGATACAATTTCAAGTACTATTGCCACAATAACCGATCGTCACACCATGGCGATTTATCCGAATCCAACGACCAAAGACTGGAACATCAGCGTTCCGCATGCGCACGGAGAAAACATTACTGTTACGATAACCGATGCGATCGGACGATTCATAAAAACTACCTCTACCATTGCCGCGCACGACGGAGCTATAATTCCGGCGGGTGAATTACGGGAGGGAATCTATCTATTGCACCTGCAAAAAGAAAGCGGCAGCGAGCAGGTTATCGTCGGCGTTAAAACAGAACAATAAGAACAGGGAAATTACCGGTGATAATTCGGTGCCTCTTTGACGATGGTTACATCGTGCGGGTGGCTTTCACGAACCCCGGCGGATGTGATGCGAATAAACGAAGCCTTCTGCAGTGCAGCGATATCTTTAGCGCCACAATACCCCATGGATGCACGGATGCCGCCAACCAGCTGGTAAATCTCTTCGGAAACATTTCCTTTGTACGGCACTCGACCGACAATACCTTCCGGAACCAACTTCTTCACGTCATCCGTTTGCGACTGGAAGTAACGGTCTTTAGATCCTTCGCGCATCGCTTCGATGGAACCCATTCCGCGATAAGATTTAAATTTTCGGCCTTCGTAGATCATCGTCTCACCGGGAGATTCCTCTGTGCCGGCAAACAATGACCCCAACATCACCACATCAGCACCTGCAGCAATTGCTTTAGCAATATCTCCGCTGTACCGGATACCGCCATCTGCAATCACGCCAACACCTGAACCCTTTAAAGCTTCCGCCACATTGTGTACGGCAGAGAATTGTGGAACTCCGATACCGGCAATTACGCGGGTTGTGCAGATGGATCCCGGACCTATACCGACTTTTACGGCATCTGCGCCCGCTTTAGCGAGATACTTAGCGGCTTCGGCAGTTGCGATATTTCCAACAATGACCGGAAGTTTCGGGAAGGATTTTTTCACTTTTTTCAGTACCTCTACAACACCTTTGGTATGTCCATGTGCTGTATCAATCGTGATGATATCAACGCCGGCTTCTACCAATGCGGTGGCGCGCTCCAGCGAATCAGCGGTGACTCCAATGGCAGCACCAACGCGCAAACGACCTTTATCGTCTTTACAAGCACCGGGCCGCGATTTTATTTTTATGATATCCTTGTAGGTAATCAATCCGACCAGTCGACCTTTCTTGTCGACCACCGGCAGTTTTTCAATTTTGTATTGCTGAAGTATTTTCTCTGCCTCTTTTAGATCCTTTACACCGGTTGTTGTCACCAGTCTGTCCTTGGTCATGATCTGCTTCAACGGACGATCCATATTTTTTTCGAAGCGCAAATCACGACTGGTACAAATCCCGACTAACACGCGGTCGTCATTAAGGATCGGAATACCGCCGATTCCTGAATTTTTCATGATGTTGTGCGCATCACGCACCAGCGCATTTTCGGGTAAGGTCACCGGATCTGCTATCATTCCGCTCTCACTCCGCTTCACCTTACGCACTTGTGCAGCTTGTTGCTCAATAGATAGATTCTTGTGGAGCATTCCGATACCACCTTCCTGAGCAATAGCAATGGCCATTTCTGCTTCGGTCACCGTATCCATGGCTGCAGAAACAATGGGAATATTGAGCCGGATCGTAGCTGTGAGACGGGTAGATACATCCACGTTATTCGGAAGCACTTCCGAATAGGCAGGCACCAGTAAAACGTCGTCGTAAGTAAGGGATTCGCCTAAAAAACGGCTTTTAGCAACTTTCATGGAAGCAATGGATGAGTAAAAAGTTGCACGCAAAGATAATGAAAATCGGGGAATTCCGGAAAAGGCATTCGGCGAATGCTTTTAGGTTGCTAACGGATCAGCGTCAAACGGCCCACACGCCGGAAAGTAGATCCGTCGGGTTGTTTTGACTGAATCAGATAAACATACACCGCTTCCGGCGCTTGTTCTCCATCGATCGATCCGTCCCAGCCAACTTGCGGATCCGTGGTAGAAAACAATGCTCTTCCCCAACGATCATAAATGATAAAGCTATAATCGTCATCGGCAACGAACAGCGGATACGGCCGGAAAATCTCGTTGAAGCCTCCGCCGGGATGAAATGCATTCGGAATAAACATAGCCGGCTGCTGCATCAGGCAAATCTCATTGGAATACGCACTGTCCAAAAAGAAATCCGGATTTCCCGGCGATTCAACCGCAGCTATTCTATAACAGAATTTTCCGTCGCTATAAAAATCATCCAAGACCGAATCGGATAAAAATTGTAGGGATCCATTGGTGACGATCGCAATTGGATCCGGATCGACGATTCCGTTTATTGAACGAAAAACCAGGTAGCGGCTGACGCCTGTTGGCCACACACCGTAATCTGACCAGGACAATTCATTGGCTCCTTCCAGGGCTTCGCCGGTCAAGCGCACAGAACGACAAATGGCCGATATTTTTACGCGGAGTCCGCAGGAATCCAGCGTTACTACCTGATAATAATATACCGTAGTACCGGTGGAAGGCACATTATCTGTAAACGAAATTGTTGACGTGCCGTCAAATTCATAGGAGGCAACCGAACGGAAAGGACCTGCCTGATCTGTTGATCGTAATAATTCATAACCACTAACGACAGCGCTGGCATCCACGTTAGCCAAAACAAGAATCTGTGTGGAATTTAAAACAGACACTTTACGAATGGTACAAAAATCCGGTGGTGGAGGAAAAACGGGAACTATACAGAACCGGCTGGAGGTCGACGATCGAGCAGTACCGATTTCACGTACAACAATTCTGTAACAATAATCCGTCCCAGAATTCACCGTAGAGTCTACAAACAAGGTAGTCGATGATGATCCGATGAGTTGTTCCGGACCACCGTTATCAGCACGATAAACTTCATAATTCACGGCAGTACCCCAATACGGATACGGATTCCAGGTCAGCGCCACTGCTTTGGTACACAGCAGAAAATTCCCCTCCAGGTAAATGGTTGCATGTGGCTGGCTCTGCGCACTCGGATTACCGCAACTATCAACGGCAATGATTTCAAAAGCAGTCGACTCATCGGAAACATCCACGGAGGAAAAGAAAAAAGTCCCGTTATTTCCGAATACAGTATCTATCGGAGTCCAGATCGCACCGACACCCTGAAGTATTACGAAAGCCCGTGTATCCGGCGATGGATTTGCCGACCATCCGATGATTGCGTTACCCGATGTTCCGACTGTAACCGAGTCGAGCTCCGGATATGCAGGCGGTTGCAGGTCACGAAATAGATCACCGTCAACATTAGATACCGAAACACAACCACTGATGTCCATGACTTCAATGCGATAATTGATAGTATCATCGCAGATGGAAATCAAATCGCTATAAAGCATCGGATTGGGAGCGGTCAATGCATCCACAGAATCAATCCGGGTGAAAATGCCACGCGGATATTCACGGTAAATAACATAATCTTCCGAATGAGTGGCGATAAAGGGCTGATGCATGACATTCCATGCCAAGTTGGCAAATCCACTGCCGGGATTAAGTACCGACAATTGAATAGCACGCACAGTATCGGAAACCAAATCCGGACCGCCGGAAAGTGACTTATACACAACAATGTACCAGGCGGGATTATTGGCTGCATTGGCGGTAAGATGTGTTTCTACAGTATCGTTAAAAAAGAACACACTATCGACCGATGAAAATGGCCCCGCTTGCGTCGTTGAATGCAAGAGATAATAACAACGAAAATCCGCTGAAGACAGCGAAGATCGATCCCAGGTCACCGTGACATCACCGGCGGTACCGATACTGAGGCAGCGGATGTGAAAAGACTGACCGCTGGCCATCAAAATGGATAGCCAGAAAAGAATAAATCCGGGCAGAAATTGTTGTGACAGTTTCACGAAATGCTAAAATAAGGCCTGAGCTTTCCTGTTCCAATCATTTTACGCCAACCACCAATTCGTAAAGGTCAGCGCGATCGTAGTATTTACGGGCCAAATCACGCATTTCTTCCGGTCCGATGGTCTCCAGCGTATGCAGGTAGTTGCGGTAATATGAATAATCTAAACCGCTTAAGAACAATGATTTAAACCTATCCAAAAGAGCAAACGGTCCATCAATTCCTTTCAAAAAGGAGCCCAGCATGTAATTCCGAACCATTTGCAGTTCCTCTTCGCCGATCAGCTCATGACGGAGAAGTTCAATTTCCTTATAAATTTCCTCCAGGGCAGCAGCTGTAACATCCGCCCCTACTTCAGTAGAAATAAAGAAATAGCCGGCTTGTTTCAAAGAGACCATCGCAGAGCCAATGCCGTACGTATACCCTTTATCTTCCCGAATATTAGACATCAAGCGTGAACCGAAATAACCTCCGAGCACGGTATTCAGCACAGCGAGTCCGGGATAATCCGCATGTTCCCGTGTGATCATGGGACGTCCTATACGGATGGCCGATTGCAACGCACCATCTTTATGAATGTAATGCTGACGATCCGCTACTGCGGTGATAGCGCCCATTTCACCGTGCTCCGTACTAGTAGACATCCAACCGTTGTCTCCGAAATTCTGTTCCAGCAACTCAAACGTAGTAGGATACACTTTTCCAGCAACAAGTATTGTACAGTTCTCAGCGGTGTAATGCTGCCTGTGATAAGCCGACAGTAAAGTCGATTCCAGCTTCCCATAATCATCCGGCTGCACGAAATAGCCGTACGGATGCTGATTACCAAATAACAATTGATTGAATTTTCGGCGTGCAATTGAATTGACGCGCTCGTTCTCCACGACAAGCCGTTGCTGCTGCTTGGAAACGTAAACCTGCAATTCTGATGCTGGGTAGGCAGCTTCGGTCAACACCTCTCGCACTACAGGAAGCGTTTTGGCCAGGTGTTTATTCAAGGTATACAAAACGATCGAACAGGCATCGCTGGATTCTTCCGTTTCCAGAAACGCACCATAATCGTCCACCAGCTGAGCAATTTCCAGCGCGGAATGACGAGACGTTCCTTCGGTGATCAGCCGATTAGCCGTAGAAGAAACTAACGGCTGTGCCAGGGAAAACGATTTATTCTCAAAAAGAAATTCAATTCGGACAAGGTCCTGAAATCCGGCATTCACGGAATAAACGGCCACACCATTAGACAGGCGGCTGCTTTCCGCCTCTTGCACAGAAAGATTGCGAACCGGTTTCGAATCGGGAGTCGTCGTACGGTTGGGTTGAAGTAGTTGAGTCATACTGGCGAGAGGAATCAGTTCATGGATAAATAATGCAAGACGGAAGAATTCTCCTTGCGGAAAACGGACTTGGCAGCGTGCAGGATATCCTCACGCTTGACGGCAGCATACAGTTTCATTTCCGTGTTGGCCAGATTGGCATCGCCCATATAGTCGGCAATGGCGAGCGCCAACGCGCGTCCGGAAAGATCTGTTTCGGAGAATTCAATCGTCGACTCCACTTTATTCTTGGCGCGGTCCAACTCGCTTTCACTGACCAGTTCATCCGCTATACGCTGCAGCTCCTGGTAAATCGCATTTTCAGCTTCATCCATGGCGATTCCTTTTATGAGCTTCCCTTCCACCACTACCAATCCCTTATCAAAATCACCGGTCAAGTAGGCTGAGATATCGCTAAATAATTTTTTCTCCTTAACAAGCTGATTATACAATCGCGACGACTTACCGCGCGACAATACGTCTGTCATCAGATCGGTCGCATAGAATTCAGCATCTGTTCGTGCGCAGGCATGATAAGCGATATAAATCGAGTCAAAAGGAATATCGCGATGCACCGTGAGTTCACGGGCCTCTTGCTGTTCCGGCTCTGACGGATACGGATGACGCTCGCCCATAGAACGTTTGATCGATCCGAACCATTTTTCAGCGAGCGGCAGTACATCATCCTTCTTTACACCGCCGGCCACTACGAGAATAGCATTATCCGGCGCATAGTACCGGTAGAAAAACTCACGCACATCTTCCAGTGTGGCTTGTTCGATATGAGCCACTTCTTTTCCAATCGTAGCCCATTGATAAGGATGATTTTTATAGGCCAGCGGCCTCAGGAGCAACCACACATCACCGTACGGCTGGTTAAGATAACGTTGTTTGAATTCCTCGATGACAACTTGCCGTTGTACCTCCAGACTTTTTTCTGAAAACGCGAGACTCAACATACGGTCACTTTCCAGCCAGAACGCAGTTTCCAGGTTATTGGCCGGGAGTGTACAGTAATAGTTAGTGATATCGTTGTTGGTAAACGCGTTATTATCGCCACCGGCTATCTGTAAGGGCCCGTCGTATTCCGGAATATTCACAGAACCACCGAACATCAGATGTTCAAAGAGGTGTGCAAAGCCGGTACGCGACGGATCTTCATCGCGTGCGCCTACTTTATACAATAGATTTACGGTAGCTAAAGGCGTCGATGGATCTTCGTGGACAATCAACGGAAGTCCGTTGGAGAGCACATGTTTGGTGAATTGTATCATGATTGGTCAGCTAAAGCAAAGGTACGGCGTAAGAGCAACCAATTACCCTTTCTACTAACGCAGAACCTCAGCAGTTATTGACAATCCGATTGAATAGTATTGATCAGCGTGCTCCTGAAAAAGCAGCACACAGCTGATTACCGGCGTTAGTAAACTCCTGCCAAATTTCACTGACAATCGTTCCGGCTGGTTTTACATCTCGAACCAACGCAGCAATTTGCCCTATTTCCAGTTCACCTTCTTCCAAATCACCCTCAAACATGCCCTTTTTGGCACGGGCTCTACCCAGGAGCTCTTTCAATGCTACATCATCGGCACCAAGGGCTTCTGCCTGCTCAACAGCCCGGGAGAATGCATTGGCCATTAACCGAACAGGAGTCAATTTTTTCAAAAGTAATTTGGTTTCACCTTCGGCGGAGGTCACCACGCGGTGCTTAAAGGCCTCGTGGGCGGAGGATTCGACAGAAGCTACAAAGCGCGTTCCCAGTTGGACAGCTTCTGCGCCTAAGGCAAATGCCGCTAACATACCTTTTCCATCGGCAATTCCGCCGGCAGCAATCAAGGGAAGTGCTGTTGCTTTACGAATCAGCGGTATCAGAACCATGGTTGTTGTTTCTTCACGGCCGTTATGACCACCTGCCTCGAATCCTTCAGCCACCAGCGCATCGACACCGGCTTTTTCTGCTTTGGCGGCAAACTTTGAGTTTGCAATAACATGCACCACAATAATATCGTGCTGCTTAAGAAAACTTGTCCATGTGGCAGGATTTCCGGCAGAGGTGAAAACAATTTTTACGCCCTCTTCCACAATTGTTTTCATGTGCTGTTCTACGTCCGGATACAGCAAAGGAATGTTTACAGCAAAGGGCTTGTCTGTTGCCGCTTTACAACGTCGAACCTGTTCCCGAAAAACATCCGGATACATGGATCCGGCGCCGATAATACCAAGTCCTCCCGCATTACTTACAGCGGCCGCCAATTCCCATCCACTGCACCAAATCATGCCCGCCTGAATGATGGGATACTGAATATCAAATAGTTTCGTAATCCTGGTGGAAAACATATCCGGTAGAAATGTAAGTGCCGCAACGTTGCGGCTGCCTTCAAAAATAATACTTTTACAAGCGTAATTTCCTGCAACACCATGAAAGTAATCATACCGGTCGCAGGTATCGGCAGCAAGCTCAGACCGCATACCCACACGCAGCCCAAAGCGTTGGTTCCGGTAGCCGGAAAACCGATTCTGTCACATATTGTCGACAACCTCCGGGAGGCCGGCATGAAGGATTTCATTTTTATCGTCGGTTATCTTGGCGATAAAGTGGAGAACTATATCCGAAGCACTTACCCCGACATTCACGCCACATTCCTGTTGCAGGAACCGCGCGAAGGAACCGGTCATGCCGTTTGGCTGGCACGTGACCATGTCTCCGAAAAAGACGAAGTACTGATCGCATTAGGCGATACTATTTTCGATGTAGACCTCAAAGAAGTATTGCGACTTCCCGACTCTACGCTCGGCGTAAAGCGCGTGGAAGATCCAAGAAACTTCGGTGTAGCTGAAGTTGGCGAAGACGGAAGTATTGTTCATCTTATAGAGAAACCGCCGATTCCGAAATCTAATCTGGCATTAGTAGGCCTTTACAAAATCAGGGAAGGAAAAATGCTGATGTCGGCGCTGGATGAACTCATAACACGCAACCTTCGCTCCCACCATGAATTCCAACTGACGGACGCTATCGAAATCATGATTCGGAAAGGTGCGCGCATCCATACATTCCCTGTAGAGAACTGGTACGATTGCGGCAATAAAGAAAGTTTGCTGGAAACCAATGCCGTTTTACTGCTTAAAAATCCAACTGCCACTAACGCGCCTGCCTTCATCAACACCATCATTATTCCGCCGGTCAGTATTGCTCCGAATTGTAAAATCAGCAACAGTATTATCGGACCGAAAGTATCGATAGGCGAAAACACCATTATAGATTACTCCATTCTTACCGATTCCATCATCGGCTCCTACTCACAGCTGGAAAATGCCGTACTCCACCACTCGGTGATCGGCAGTGATGCTTCCCTGCGCGGACTCAGCCAATCGCTGAATCTGGGCGACAATACAGAAATCGATTTCGGCTGAACCAATTTCAGCGAATAATTACAAAGAACCCTTATGAAAGAGATCACTAAAGACACTGCCGTATTCAAACTTATCACCGCAGAAAAGAAAAGACAGCAACACGGTATCGAGCTGATTGCTTCCGAAAATTTCGTGAGCAAGCAAGTGATGCAGGCCATGGGATCCTGTCTGACCAATAAATACGCGGAGGGTTATCCCGGCAAACGCTACTATGGCGGTTGCGAAGTAGTTGATCAAATCGAACAGCTTGCCATTGATCGCGCCAAGCTACTTTTTAATGCGGATTGGGCCAATGTTCAACCTCATTCCGGAGCAACAGCCAACGCCGCGGTTATGCTGGCACTTCTGCAGCCGGGCGATACCATACTCGGATTTGACCTAGCGCATGGCGGCCACCTGACCCACGGTTCGCCGGTAAACTTCAGCGGAAAAACCTATCGTGCTACTTTTTACGGGGTGTCCAAAGAAACCGGACGAATTGACTACGCCGCCATGGAAAGTATGGCGAAGAAGGAACGTCCAAAACTCATCATCGCCGGCGCTTCCTCGTATTCACGCGACTGGGACTATGTACGTATGCGTGCTATTGCCGATGAAGTTGGCGCCTTGTTACTGGCAGATATTTCCCACCCTGCCGGATTAATTGCCCGCGGATTACTCAACGATCCATTGCCTTATTGTGATGTAGTAACTACCACGACACATAAAACTCTTCGTGGTCCACGCGGAGGAATGATTTTGGTCGGCCGTGACAAAGAAAATCCGCTGGGTCAGCGTACGCCAAAAGGCGAACTGAAAATGATGAGTGCGCTGTTTGACAGCGCCGTATTTCCCGGCACGCAGGGCGGGCCACTGGAGCACGTTATTGCCGCCAAAGCCATAGCCTTCGGCGAAGATCTTACCGACGATTATATGAAATACTGCGTACAGATGGTTCGTAATGCTTCAGCCATGGCAACAGCTTTCGTAGAACGTGGCTACAGTGTTATTTCAGGAGGTACTGAAAATCATTGTATGCTGATTGACCTTCGTTCTAAAAACCTAACGGGAAAACTGGCAGAAGCTACCTTAGGAAAAGCGGACATCACCGTCAATAAAAACATGGTACCGTTCGACGATAAATCGCCGTTTGTCACTTCCGGAATCAGAATCGGAACACCGGCGATGACCTCTCGCGGTGTGAAAGAAAAGGACTGCGTGAAGATCGTTGACCTGATTGATCAGACGCTGATGAGCCACGATAACGAAACGAAGCTCGCGGCCATCAAAAAGAAAGTAAACAGTATGATGGAGAAATTCCCGCTCTACTAAGCAGGGATTTAGGTTTTTTTATTCCACCCAGGATTTATAGTAATCGTCTGACATAATCGACTTTCCCTCTTCCGTAATCCAAAGCGGACGGAACGTATCAATCATGACGGCCAACTCTTTGGTTTCTTTTTGACCAAGACTTTTTTCGACTGTTCCCGGGTGCGGACCGTGCGGTATTCCGGCAGGATGCAACGTAATCATACCACGGGTAACCTTTTTACGGCTCATGAAATCGCCATCGACGTAGTACAGCACCTCGTCTGAGTCAACATTGGAGTGGTTGTACGGAACAGGGATAGAAAGTGGGTGGTAATCGTAAAGACGAGGTACAAAAGAACAAATGACGTAGTTGTGCGCCTCAAAGGTCTGATGGATCGGAGGTGGTAAATGTACACGACCGGTAAGAGGTTCGAAATCATGTATTGACAGCGCCCAGGGATACAGATTTCCATCCCATCCTATCGCATCGAAAGGATGAGTAGCATAAATGTAAGGATAGATCATACCCTCTTTCTTGATCATAATCTTGAAATCGCCAGTCTCGTCAAAGGTCTGCAGGTTTTCCGGACGGCGGATATCACGCTCACAATACGGAGAATGTTCTTCCAATTGTCCGTACGTATTACGATACCGTTTTGGTGTTTCTACCGCTGAAAACGACTCAACGATAAGTAAACGGTTCTTTTCATCGTTGAACTCCAACTGATAAATAGTACCGCGCGGGATTACAATATAATCGCCATAGGCAAAGTCGATGGAGCCGTAGATAGATTTCATCGTACCGGATCCCTCGTGTATAAAGATGACTTCGTCCGCATCAGCGTTCTTGAAGAAATAATCCGTCATAGAAAAGCGCGGTGCAGCGAGTGAAATATGCAAGTCATTATTCACCAGTACTGCTTTACGGCTTTTCAGGTAATCGTCGGAAGGTTGAATATGAAATCCCTCAAAACTCTGGTGTTTCAACGAACGCTGGAAAGCAATTTCCGGCTGAACGGAATACGGCGTGCCGGTTTCCTTGATCATTGTAGGAGGGTGGCAATGGTAAATCAACGAATAAACATTAGAAAAACCGTGTGTAGAAACTAATTCTTCCGCATAGAGCTTGCC
>CAINVI010000261.1 GCA_903854075.1 Candidatus Pollutiaquabacter sp.
AGATTGATCTGACCGGACAAGTCTGTTCGGATTCAATAGGAACCTATCAATATTCCGGCATCGGCGGACAAATGGATTTCATTCGTGGTGCAGCACTTTCCGAAGGCGGAAAGCCAATCATTGCCCTTCCGAGTCGAACCTCTAAGGGAGAAGCACGCATCGTACCTTTTCTCAAAGAAGGCGCAGGTGTCGTCACTACTCGCGCTCACGTACATTATGTTGTCACGGAATACGGCGTAGCGTACTTGTTTGGAAAAAATCTGCACCAGCGCGCCAAAGCACTGATTGACATCGCACACCCTGACGATCGCGAATCACTGGAAATCGCCATGTTCGAACGATTCAAACATTAACCGAATCATCAGATCAACTGGTTTTTCTAGAAGATCCATCTGCTTCGGGCGTTTTACAACAAATAGTATCTTTACCACAGAACATTCGCCCCTATGAACGTACGTTTCCTTCTTATCCTGCTTGGCATCAGCTCGCAACTCGCTGCACAGTCGATCAAGTATCCCGAGACCCGCAAAACCGAACAGACCGACGATTATTTCGGCACGAAGATCGATGATCCGTACCGTTGGCTGGAAAACGATCGGTCGGCAGAAACTGCAGAATGGGTGCGTGCAGAGAATAATGTAACTGAAAAATACCTGTCTGCAATTCCTTTTCGCAATGACCTTAAAAAACGGATGACAGAATTATGGAACTTCCCAAAAAGCTCCGTTCCCTTCAAAGGTGGAAATGCGTATTATGTTTATACGAATAATGGTTTGCAGAATCAGTTTGTGCTGAATCGGCTGACTGATCTGCAAGAAAAAAGTACCATCTTCCTTGATCCGAACACCTTTTCTACTGACGGCACCATCAACATCGGCAGCGTGGAAGTTTCCGGCAACGGAAAATATTTGGCTTATTCCATTTCCAGCGCTGGAAGTGACTGGAGTCAGATACTGGTTAAAAACACAGACAACGGCAAATCACAGAACGACACCATTAATTGGGTGAAATTCTCAGGGATTGCCTGGAAAGGAAATGGTTTCTATTATTCAGGCTATGATGCGCCGAAACCCGGCGAAGAACTTAAAGGCAAAAACGAATTTCATAAAGTATTTTACCATCTTCTTGGAACTCCGCAGTCCGAAGACCGACTGGTTTTTGAAGACAAGGAGCATCCGCTCCGAAATTTCTCTGCAACTGTAACCGCTGATGAACGCTTTCTAATTATATCGGGATCAGAAGGCACCAGCGGAAACAATCTTATTGTACAAGACCTACAAAACGAAAAATCAGGCTTTACCACGTTGGTGAACGATTTTAAAAACGATCTGTATGTGATTGATAATATCGGCGACCGATTGCTTGTTCACACCAACCGCGGCGCTTCGAACTATCAGCTGGTCAGCATGAATGCTGTCAATCCCGGAGAAGCCTGGCAAGCCATTATTCCTGAAAAATCCGAAGTACTTCAGGAAGTGAAAACCGGTAAAGATTTTATCATCGCCAATTATCTTCAAGATGCTAAAAGTGTACTTAAAGCGTATGAAATGAATGGTGTATTCCTTCGTGATCTTCCACTGGAAACTATTGGCACCGTTGATCAGCTCAGTGCCAATCGTAAAGACGATTTCATCTTTTATGCATTGACGACATTCACAGCACCTACTACTATTTACAAATACAACATCAGCACCAACGAACAGCAGATTTATTTCCGTCCGAAGATGCGTTTCAAATCAGAAGACTATGTTACCAAACAGGTTTTCTATAACAGTTACGACGGAACACGCATTCCGATGTTTATCGTCCACCATAAAGACGCCATCCTGGATGGTCAGCGGCCGACCTTATTATTCGGCTATGGCGGATTCAACATCAGTAAAACACCGGAATTCAAAATCGAGCGATTGTTGCTACTGGAGCAAGGTGGCGTATTTGCGATGCCGTGCATCCGCGGTGGCGGCGAGTATGGTGAGACGTGGCACGAAGCCGGTACGCAGCTGAAAAAGCAAAACGTTTTTAACGATTTCATTTCAGCCGCCAACTATCTAATCAAAGAAAACTACACGAACAATACCAAACTTGGTATCGGCGGCCGATCCAACGGCGGACTACTCGTAGGAGCTGTGATGACACAGCGTCCTGATCTTTTCCAGGTAGCGTTGCCTGCAGTGGGCGTACTTGATATGCTTCGCTACCATCAATTCACCATCGGCTGGGCCTGGAAA
>CAINVI010000262.1 GCA_903854075.1 Candidatus Pollutiaquabacter sp.
AGCGGTAGGTGCAGAGGTAATGCTCCACATGCCCGATTCTACTGTTCCAATACGGTCATTCACCGAAGGCAGTGTTTCAAATTCCCTTCTTGCCAATGAACCATCACCGTTGAGCATGATGTTGATGGCCTGGAGACGTTCAGATAGTTTATGAATCGTTAGAATCATTGCCGGTGTCATGCCGGGTGTTTCGGTGATGGCTCCCTTGATGTACTTCAGGCGGTTACCTAATTCGTTTTTGTACTCTGATGCTGCACCGGATGCGCGACGTGCTTCACTTACTTTTTTGCAGAACTCATCATACATCTTCCGGTCGGCTACAGGCAGACTTGCATTGTTCAACGCCTTGACTACAAATGATTGCGGAGCCACAAGTTCAGTCACTACTCCATCTTCAAATTTACCCAGACTAACTTTATACGTTCCGGGCATCACGAGTGCTCCGGTTTCTTTTCCATCGTAGGGATTGTCAGCATTTGGCGTGTAGAAATTCACCGGACCGGGTGCACTATAGCGTAAATCCCATACTAATCGTTTTAAGCCCTTCTTGGCAGCCGTTTTGATTTTTCGTACTGGCATACCGTTAGCATCTGTAATCGTGAAAAGCAGATAGGGTTCTGCCTGCTGATCTTCCAGTCGAATACTATCGGCTGAAGGATAATATACCGGTTCGCCTTTCTTGATTTTTTCTTTCTCTGCTTCCTGGCGCTTTTCTTTTATCGTTTTGATATCGTCCTTGAGGTAATACGTAAACACTGTACCCACTTTCGGATTCGCAGTTGCAAAGAAACTCTCGCCGAGGAATCCTTTCAGCGGATATCCATGCGGTTGCGACTCGATATACTGCCAGGTATCTTTCACAGGGAGAATCATTGCTGCTTGATCAAGGTCGGAAGGTTTGATGTGACGCAGCGGAGTATAATCATCCAGAATATAAAATCCGCGCCCGAACGTAGCCAGCACAAGATCATTTTCGCGTTGTTGGATTTCCATATCGCGTACTGCAATGGTTGGCAATCCGCCTTTCAGCTGTATCCACTTATTGCCACCGTCGCTGGTAAAGAACACACCAAATTCAGTTCCACAGAAGAGGAGCTTCGCATTGACATGATCTTCTGCCATACAATACGTACTTCCGCGTACCGGCAGATTTGCTGTGATAGAACTCCATGTGCGGCCACCATCTACGCTTTTGTAGATATACGGTTTGAAATCTCCGTAGCGGTGATGATTGAACGTCGCATAAAACACATTCTTGTCATGTCTCGAAGCGATGATCTGATTCACATAAGTACGCTCAGGTACACCAGGGAACGACTCTGTTTTACTCCATGTTCTTCCACCGTCAGTAGTGACATGAATTAATCCATCATCTGTTCCAACTACGAGATGCTTCTCATCAAACCATGATTCTGCAACAGACACCAATTGTCCGTAAAAATCGGTCGATTGATTTTTTGCAACAGCATCCATGCTCCATACTTTTCCCATTACGGAAAGTTTATTGCGGTCGATGCCACGGCTGAGGTCGTTGCTGATGGTGGTCCAGCTTTCACCACGATCATCACTGCGGAAGAGTTTATTCGCTCCGAAGTAAATTCGTTTGTTGTCGAAATGGGAAATGATTAATGGTGAATCCCAGTTCCAGCGTAAAGCAGGTTCATTTTCTCCTTCTACAGGTTTGATGTCGAGTACTTCACCGCTTTTTTTATCAAAC
>CAINVI010000263.1 GCA_903854075.1 Candidatus Pollutiaquabacter sp.
ATGATCAAAGGGTCGTTCCTGAGTGATGCCGTGTTGACGATGAGTTCGATGAATGTGATTGCCGGCGAACTGGATGCTTAACTATTGAATGAATGCTTGAAAGCAACGGGGCTCCCGTGCTTTCTCGGAATAAAGAAATAAGTACCTACTACCGATTAACAGCAAATTAATCACCTATGAATAATATCCGTTTCAGTGACGAGTCACTGGCGTTGGTCCAAAAAATGATCCGACGTTATCCGGAAGGCCGACAGAAGTCTGCCCTGATTCCCATCCTGCATATTGCGCAGGCGGAATTTGACGGCTGGCTTTCACCGGCAGTCATGGACTACGTTGCATCGCTCCTGAACATACAGCCGGTTGAAGTATATGAAGTGGCTTCATTCTACTCCATGTTCAACCTCAAGCCGGTGGGCAAATGTGTCATAGAAGTTTGCCGCACCAGTTCTTGCTGGCTACTTGGCGCGGAAGATGTCATCCGTCATCTGGAGAAAAAACTAAATGTCACCGTAGGCGGAACAACTAATGACGGCATGTTCACCCTGAAATCCGTGGAGTGTCTGGGTTCTTGCGGCACAGCGCCAATGATGCAGGTGGGTGCTGATTATTACGAAAATCTCACACTGGATAAAGTGGACACCCTCGTGGAGGGATTCAAATCGTCCGGTAAACGAAAATCATATACTGACAAACCCGAACCAAGAACGATCTGACCATGGGCAAAAACCTCTTGCTGGAACATGATCATGTTCCGGGCATCCAATCTTACGAAGTTTACCGCAAACACGGCGGCTACGCAGCTGTGGAGAAAGCATTGAAACAACTTTCTCCGGAAGCGGTCGTTGAAGAAGTGAAAAAATCCGGACTACGCGGTCGTGGCGGTGCCGGTTTCCCGACCGGCATGAAATGGAGCTTCCTCGCCAAACCGGAAGGCGTTGCTCGTTATCTGGTATGCAACGCCGACGAATCGGAACCGGGCACTTTCAAAGACCGCTACCTGATGGAGCGCATTCCACACTTGTTGGTGGAAGGAATGATTGCCTCGAGCTTCGCACTCGGCGCAAAGTCCGCTTACATCTATATTCGCGGCGAATACTTCTATGTTTCCCGCATTCTTGAAAACGCCATTGATGAAGCGTATGCGAACGGTTGGCTGGGAAAAAATATCCTTGGAACAGGCTACGACCTCGACTTGTATGTGCAGGTGGGAGCCGGAGCTTACATTTGCGGAGAAGAAACAGCATTACTCGAATCACTGGAAGGAAAGCGTGGTAATCCACGTATCAAGCCACCATTTCCGGCCATCGCCGGTTTGTACGGCTGTCCGACAGTAGTAAATAACGTAGAAACCATTGCTGCGGTAGTTCCTATTGTGAATATGGGCGGCGATGAATACGCCAAGATCGGTATCGGTAAGAGTACCGGCACAAAACTAATTTCTGCCAGCGGCCACATCAACAAACCCGGTGTGTATGAAATTGAACTTGGTGTTCCGGTAGAAGAATTTATTTATTCCGACGAATATTGCGGTGGGATTAAAAACGGCAAGCAGTTAAAAGCTGTTGTGGCGGGCGGATCCTCCGTTCCTATTTTACCGGCGCATCTGATTTTGAAAACGGCCAACGGTGAACCTCGTCTGATGTCTTATGAATCATTGGCTGACGGCGGATTCGCGACTGGCACCATGCTTGGTTCCGGAGGATTCATCGTCATGGATGAAGATACCAGCATTGTAAAAAATCTATGGAACTTCTCCCGATTCTACCATCACGAATCATGCGGACAATGCAGCCCTTGTCGTGAAGGAACCGGCTGGATGGAAAAAATCCTCCACCGTATATTACACGGACACGGTAAATTAAGTGATATTGATTTGCTGTGGGACATTCAGGGAAAAATCGAAGGAAAGACTATTTGTCCGCTAGGCGATGCAGCTGCATGGCCGGTTGCTGCGGCGATACGTCACTTCCGTTCGGAGTTCGAAGAATATGTCAAGCATCCTGAAAAAATAAAAGATGTTCAGCATTATTACCGGCTGAACAGTTTGAGTGAAGCATAACACGTTCCGGCGATGAAGAATTCATTCACTTCTTCATCGTTGTAAAAGAGAATTACCATCATGCCAAAAGTCACTATTGACGGCCATCAAATCGAAGTTCCTGACGGAACAACGATACTTCAAGCAGCACGAATGATCGGCGGACCTATTGTTCCTCCGGCCATGTGTTATTATTCAACGTTGAAAACCAGCGGTGGCTACTGTCGCACCTGCATCGTAAAAGTGTCGAAAGGATCGGAAAAAGATCCGCGTCCGATGCCGAAACCGGTAGCTTCGTGCCGCACCACGGTGATGGACGGTATGGAAGTACAAAACATCACTTCTCCCGAAGTGGTGGAAGCTCGCAAAGGCGTTGTTGAATTTCTGCTCCTGAATCATCCGCTGGATTGTCCGATCTGTGATCAGGCCGGCGAATGTCACTTACAGGATCTTGCTTACGAGCACGGCATGGCTAAGACCCGCTACGAGTTCGAGCGGCGCACGTTCGAAAAAATCGACATCGGCGGAAAAATCAAATTACACATGACACGGTGCATCCTGTGTTACCGTTGCGTGAAAGTCGCTGATCAGGTCACCAATAGTCGAGTTCATGGAGTGATGAACCGCGGCGACGTGGCAGAAATCAGCACCTATATCGAGAATGTCATTGAGAACGATTTCTCCGGTAACGTGATTGATGTTTGCCCGGTCGGCGCCCTCACCGACAAGACGTTCCGTTTCCAAAGCCGTATATGGAATGTCAATCCAATGGATGCTCACCGCGATTGTCCAAAATGCGCCGGAAAAGTCACTTTGTGGATGAAAGGCGACGTCGTGGCGCGTGTCAGTGCACGTAAAGACAAATACGCCGAAGTCATCGACTGGATCTGCAACGAATGCCGCTTTGAAAAGAAAGAACTTCAAGACTGGGTTATCGAAGGTCCGACGAACATCGAACGCCACTCGGTGATCTCACAAAATCATTATACGCTGAAAGAACCGTCGCACAAGCCCGTCTTGAACGCTGTCGACGCCGTAGACTCCAGCTCCACTTCGAATTCCGGAAACTAATACAACTGTACCACGAATGTCGTCAGCACTTATATTCACCACACTACTGATTATCGTTGTCTTTACGATCACGTTGGTCATTGCGATGTATTCCACCTACGGCGAGCGCAAAGTAGCGGCGTTCCTGCAAGACCGTATCGGACCGAACCGCGCAGGGCCCTTTGGCATTTTACAGCCAATGGCGGATGGCGTGAAGATGTTCATGAAAGAAGAAATCATTCCTGACCTTTCGAATAAATGGCTTTTCATTTTGGGTCCGTGTATCGCTATGACTACCGCACTGATGACCAGTGCTGTGATTCCGTGGGGAACATCGCTGTCCATTGGTGGTGAGTCGTTCTCGCTTCAGGTGACCGATGTGAACATCGGCATCCTGTACATTTTTGGGGTAGTCTCCATCGGCGTCTATGGGATCATGATCGGCGGTTGGGCATCCAATAATAAATATTCCTTGCTTGGGGCGCTGCGCGCCTCCTCGCAGATGATCAGTTACGAAGTCGCCATGGGACTTGCCATCATTGCCTTGGTAATGATGACCGGCACCTTGAG
>CAINVI010000264.1 GCA_903854075.1 Candidatus Pollutiaquabacter sp.
ACTAATTCTGGGATTTTTTCTGCTTGTAACTTCGCTGGAATACATCGGGCGCTTCGATACCACAGTACGTACAATTCTCTTTTACCTGTTATTGTCCGGCATCACGGCGGTTATGGCGAAGTTCGTCGCACTACCGCTGACGCATCTTTACCGAATCGGCAAGATCATCTCTCACGAAGAAGCTGCGCGGATCATTGGCAAGCACTTCACCCACGTAGAAGACAAGTTGCTTAATGTACTGCAGCTGAAAGCACAAGCCGGCAGTATGGACCTTGCCCACCGGGCGCTGATTGAAGCTTCCATCACCCAGAAATCCAACGAACTTCGGCCTGTACCCTTCGTTGCCGCTATTAATATCTCGGAAAACAAACGTTACCTCCGCTGGGCCGCTATTCCGCTGACGATCCTGGTAGTTTTGTTGTTTACTGCTCCCTCGCTGATCAAAGACAGCACGCAACGACTGATCGAGCACCGTACGTATTTCGAAGTGCCGGCTCCTTTCACCTTTACTGTGACGAATCCTTCGTTAAAAGCAATCCGTCAGCAAGACTTTCGCATGGATGTTCGCATGGACGGCAAAGAAGTGCCGGCAGAAGTGTTTATCGAACTGGAAGGAAATCTTTTCCGATTGGAAAAAGAGGACCTCACCCATTTTCATTACACCTTCCGTAATCTGCAACAGGACATGACGTTTCGATTGTCGGCAGACGGCTTTTATTCGAAGGAATATACATTACAGGCGCTCCCAAATCCGGTGCTCCTGAACTTCAATGTTGCGCTGGCGTTTCCCGCCTACCTTAACAAGAAAAACGAAACGCTACAGAATGTTGGCGACCTGATGATTCCTGCCGGCACGAAGGTCACCTGGAATTTCAACACACAAAACACCGACAATATCCGTTTGGTATTTGCAGATACCACGTATACTTTGGAACCGGAAAACGAAAACGAGTTTACTTATCAGCGACGATTCCTGCGCGGTGACAACTACAGTGTTTTCACCGGCAACAATTTTATGCAAAGTGTCGACTCTGTTCGCTATGCGGTGAACGTGATTCCGGACCAATATCCTGCCATTACCGTCGAACAGCAACAAGATTCGTTGTCGTCCAAACGTCATTATTTCCGCGGAATCATCAAGGACGATTACGGGTTTTCAAAACTACAATTTGTGTATCGTTTCATTCAGTCCTCCGACAGCAGCGGCGCCCGTGAAAACAACGTGTACACAGAACCATTGTCCTTCAATCGCTCAAACACTGCGGATGTATTCTTTCACCTCTGGGATTTGAGTACGATCGACATTCAGGCCGGCGACGAGGTCGAATTTTATTTTGAAGTATGGGACAACGATGGCGTAACCGGTCCGAAATCCATGCGCTCGCAGACGCAGGTGTTCAAAGCACCTACCCTCAAAGAGATTGCGGACAAGACGGAAAAAAGTAACGCTTCCATTAAAGACGACTTGAAAGAAAGTATCGATCAGGCCAAGCAACTGCAGAAAGAGCTGAGCGATCTGACCCGAAAATTGATGGAGAAGAAAGAAGTCGGCTGGGAGGATAAAAAGAAAGCGGAGGACCTGTTGAAGAAAGAACAGGAACTGAAGAAAAAACTCGAGGAGATCCGCAAACAGAATGCCGAGAAAAACCGCGAGGAGCAGGAATACAAAAAGGTGAACGAAGACATCCAGCAGAAGCAGGAAGAACTGCAATCGCTGATGGACAAGTTGATGACGCCCGAGCTGGAAAAACTCATGCAGGAGCTTCAACAGCTGATGGAGAAAGTGGATAAAAGCCAGTTGCAAGAGAAGCTCAGCGAAATGAAGCAGGACAACAAAGACCTGCAGAAAGAGCTGGAGCGCATGGTGGAGTTATTCAAGCAAATGGAGTTCGAACAAAAGTTCGAAGAGACCCTGGACAAACTGAACGAACTGGCGAAAGCGCAGGAAGAACTCTCCAAAGAATCTGAGAAAAAGGATGCAAATGCAGACGACATCAAAGCTAAGCAGGACAGCCTGAATAAGCAGTTTGATGAATTTCGTAAAGAGATGGACGATTTAAAAAAGAAAAACGACCAGCTCGAAAACAAAAACGACATGCCGGATACGGATACAAAAGAAGAATCCATCCAAGAAGACATGAAGAATTCGAGCGAACAGCTCGGAGAAAGCAAAGCCGGAAAAGCGTCAAAATCCCAAAAAAGTGCTGCACAAAAAATGGAACAGATGGCGCAGCAGATGAAGCAACAACAGCAGCAGCGAGAACAGGAACAGCAGGAGGAAGACATGAACGCTCTCCGCGCACTACTTGAAAACTTGCTGCGACTGTCCTTTGACCAGGAAAAGCTGATGCAGGACTTAAAAGTAATCGACATCAACAATCCGCAATACCTCAAACTTTCGCAGCAACAGCGCAAGTTAAAGGACGACGCCAAGATGATTGAAGACTCGCTTTTCGCACTCTCCAAACGGGTGGCTCAAATCGCGTCAAAAGTCAACCAGGAAATCGGAGCCATTAACATGAATATGGAAGAAGCGATGGAGAACCTGGAAGACCGCTATGTTCCACAAGCGAGGACGCGCCAGCAGTTCGTCATGACTTCCGTGAATAACCTCACCTTACTGCTCAGTGAGGCGCTGCAACAAATGCAGCAACAAATGGCGCAATCCATGCCGCAATCCTCGTGCAACAAGCCGGGACAGAAAAAACCTTCCTCCGCCTCTGAAATGCGCAAAATGCAGGAAGAGCTGAATAAGAACATGCAAAAAATGAAAGAAGGCATGAAACAGCAGGGCGGTAATCAAAAGGGTAAAACGCAACGCGATCAGCAACTGAGCGAGCAACTGGCGAAAATGGCCGCCCAGCAGGAATTCATCCGCAACGAGCTCAATAAGCTGAATCAGCAGGAAAATAAAGACGGAAAGAAAGGACTGGGCAATCTGCAGGATATTCAGAATAAAATGGAAGAAACAGAGCGGGATATCGTGAATAATATGATCTCGGACCAAACGATGAAGCGTCAATCCGAGATCCTGACCCGACTGCTGGAAAGTGAAAAAGCGGAACGGGAAAGGGAGCAGGACGAGCAGCGAAAATCTGAGGAGGCTAAAAATGTTTACCAACGTAACCCTTCCGAATTTGAAGAGTATAAACGATTAAAGTTGAAGGAGATGGAATTGCTGCGTACGGTGCCTCCGACGTTCAATTCCTACTACAAACAAAAGGTGTCAGACTACTTTCAATCTCTTGAAAAATAGACAGTTGTAGATGATTAAGGACGGAGAAACACAGATGTTAGAATTACAATCCAAGCCGGATAGCCTGTCGGTGGTTGAACGTATGATCGAAGACGTACGCGACAATTATCAGGTTAGTGAAGACACCTTTGGCAACATGCTGGTCGCCTTGACCGAAGCGGTTACCAATGCCATGTATCACGGCAATAAATCGGACCCCGAAAAGAAAATCCGCATCCAGTACGGTTGCGTGCACAATACACTCACCTTCACCATTGCAGACGAAGGTAAAGGCTTCGATTTCTATAATCTCCCCGACCCTACAGCTCCGGAAAACCTGGAAAAAGAATGTGGACGCGGTATTTTTCTCATGAAAAACCTGGCCGACCAGCTCATTTTTTCCGACGGCGGTCGCGTGGTAGAATTGAACTTCAAGCTGAGCGGAAATTGATTCCAGGAAACTGATTGTGTAAGGAGGCTGCGGCCTCCTTTTTTATTTGCCCACTTTTTTCATCAGGCGCCACACTATTCCCGCATGCAAAGAGCGGTAGTCGAAATCGTGCCAACCCAGCTGAGCCGAAACTTTCCATCCGAGGGAGGACCGAATTGACTGCATAGTAAAACGACCCACCAACGGCTGATCACCGTTCTTTTTATAGCCGGAATACCCGCAAATCTGCGCAGACAGGCAATAGTCCGAATTGCGAAGATCAACACCCAATCCGTACAACACACAGTCGTTTTGTAACTGCTGGACATCAAAGGTTTGAAAAGAATAAAAACCCAGCAATCCGGAGGGTCGAACCGTTATTGCTTTACCCGTGGAAATATCTTTGCCTGCGGAAAGGTCAAAATAATAGCCCGGTGCATCCGTAAATCGAGCAGCACCCAGTCGCGTTCCGGACGCCGTACGTAAACCGGCTTCAAAAGCCAGATCCGGCCAACCTTTTTTGTTACGGACCAGTTCCACTATCGTCGAAAAATAAATATCGCCGCCGGCATATCCCTTGCCATCACGATCACGAGCCGCCCTAATATCACGAGTAACGGTATCCATGGCATAGAACTCGAGCGGAACGACATACGCTTCAACCGCCACTTTGCCGCTGCAAAAAGGCACACTCATGCGCAATTGAGTATCATACGTCTTATCGCCTCGACTCCAATGACCACCGCCAGCCGCTTCCACCGTGAATAACGAATCGGGTAACCCTTTCCGCAATTCCGGAACAGGCAACGCATTAGGACCGAAATATGCCGGAGCAACCGTCAGATAATTGTTCCAGGATGTGACGCCGTCCCACTGATGGATTTCATTCCACCAGGTGTAATCCTCCTGCGCCGTAACGCGGGATGATACAGCGAAGAATAACAATAAAAAAAACGGCTTCATGGCGTCCGAAGATAGTAAAGAGTTAGCTTCGTGGTAGATTTCACCTTGTCGGATAACTACTGCACCTACGTCATGGCCGCTGATATACATTTTTTTAAAGAAGACATCCACTACCGCTTGCTGCACCGTGAACCAATTATTTCCTGGATCGCAGCTACTATACGAAAAGAAGGCTTCAAGCCCGGAGCTATCAATATCATTCTTTGCAGCGACAACTATTTGCGCCGCATGAACAAGGAGTACCTGCAGCACGATTACAATACGGATATCATCACGTTTGACCTTTCGGAAGACCCTGCCATCATTAGCGGCGATTTATTCATTTCCCTGGAGCGTGTCAGCGCTAATGCCGAGGCGTATACTACATCGACCGTCCATGAGCTGCACCGAGTTGTCATTCACGGTATTTTACACTTGTGTGGCTACTCCGATAAGTCGTCCGGAAAACAGAAAGAGATGCGCACTAGGGAAGACTACTACCTCGAAAGAAGAAATTGGGTAGCGAAAAGTACGCGGTAATTTTTCTGCAAGAATAAGTGCGCTGACCTACTATTCGTATAATCAGTACGAGCGCTTACGACTGACAAAGCATAGGTTGCCGTAAAGCAACCAAGTACCGGAATGGACTAATGATTTCAAAAGCCGGTATGATTCCACACAATCAAGCCGACAAGAATCCAAAGCATGAATTCGTAGAGCCATTGTCTGCGTTTTGCCGAAATAAGATAGTACGCCATGACGATGGACATCGGTATGATGAGCAGTAAAAAATTTACCGGTCGACAACCACCCATCAGGTACGTAACCGCGGCGGCGAAAAGCAGCAACAATAAGACGACTTGCTGATACATCCGCGTTCGAACGATATTCTTGTAATAGTGACTGCGCAACCGCAGTAACCCCAGTATCAATAAAAAAACAAGATAGCCGGACAGCCAGTATACATTTTCAGAGAAGTGCGTCCAGCCGGGGATTTTATATGCCGTAATATATTCCCTCAATAACTGTAGCTGATCCATCAACGTGTCGGGGAACCACCATACTGCGAGATAAAAAAAAGGTAAAGCCATTCCAACCAATGCTGTCAACCATTCTCGCAGGTTAAAGTCGCGCATTAGCGCCAATGTAAACAAGTAAAAAAGCAATAGTGGAAAAAGTGGCAGGTAGAGCACAACAGCCACACTAATTAAAAATCCACCGTTAAATAGTTGAGGAACCGCGCGCTCCTTTTTAAAAAAGGAAAACACGGAACTCATTATACGCAGCAACAGCAGATTGATAAAATGCAGCGGGTGTACTTCTAATACAGGCGTAAGTGAAGAGGCCAGCAACACATAGAGCAATGCAGGTACGTAAGAATTCTTGTACAAGACATCATACCGGTTGATGAGTAAATTGAAATAAATGGCTCCTCCCGATACAACGGCTACCATCACCAGAACATTCAGCCAGGACGGCAATGCATTAAATAATGGTACTAGCGCTGACCAGAGAGGTGTGGTTATCCCGCCCGGATAAACCGGCAACGAAAACCAGCCCTGAAGCCATAAAACAATGGCAATGAAGGGGATAACGAATAGTGCAGCGGGCTGTGGCGACCGGAAAAAACGGATCATTGGAGTTAAAAGTAGCTAAATTTCGGTTGCCGGTGAACGGGCTAGATTCCTATATTTGTGAAAAATTAAACCGCTATGTGGTATTTCCTCCGCGATGTGTTTGAAGGTATCTTCAAAGTTGTTCCATTCTTTGGATTGTTCTTCAACAAATTACTCATCCTCATTGGCTTCGTAGCCTTTTTCGGATGGATGTGGTACATGACCAAGAATCAAACCGCAGAAAAGATCGACTGATCGCTTCTCAAAAATCAACACCCTTGTACGATTTTTACTACTACGCTTTACTTCCGGAAAACGGCGACAAACGTCCACTTGAATTCACAGTGACGTTAATTGATGATGATCCGCTCTTTCTGGAAACACTGAAAGATTATCTGACGTCGATGAATGTTGCCGGCATCGAGACCTTTTCCAGTGGCGAAGAGTTTCTAAAAACTTTCAAAAAGGGAGATCGCCGATTTGTCGTTTGCGATTTTGATTTTGGATCCTCCGAAATAATGGACGGTGGTCAGGTATTAGAAGCGATTAAAAAAATCGACGCAAAAGTACCGGTAGTCATACTTTCCGCGCAAGACAAACTTTCCATTGCATTAGACGCCCTGAAAAAAGGTGCTATTGATTATTTCATCAAGGGCATGGAGAGCACTTTTACGACAGTGTTAACGTCCATCCTGAAGACCAATGAGATTTTCCGCCTTCGAAAAGATCGTCGGGATTTTGCTACGCTGGGCGGCGTTGGTCTAGTGTTGTTTATTACCCTGCTGGTACTTTCTTATTACTACCGCTAGTCCTTCATCAGGTCCAGCCCAATATCTTTTCTGAAATTCATTTTATCATAGCAGATATGCGAAATACTCGCATAGCTTTTGTTTCGCGCCTCTGCAATAGTTGTACCGTAAGACGTTACGGCAAGGACTCGTCCTCCGGCGGATATCACTGAATGGTCAGCTGCCCGTGCAGTACCGGCATGAAACAACAAGCTATCCGTCGACGCGTCAAGTCCAAGAATCGACTTTCCTTTTTCATACGCGTCCGGATATCCTCCACTTACCAGCATGACAGTAACCGCTGAACGCGGATCAACAGTTAATGGCGCTTGCGCCAGTGTACCGTCGGCCGTTGCTTGTAACAACGATACAAGATCAGATGTGATTCGAGGAATAACGACTTCCGTCTCGGGATCACCCATACGCACATTATATTCAATGACTTTCGGCTCACCGTCAACATTCATGAGGCCGATAAAAATCCAGCCGTGATAAACAATGCAGTCGGACCTTAGTCCGTTCACGGTCGGTCGGACAATCTGTTCTTCCACCTTTTTCATAAAGTCTGCATCGGCAAACGGAACAGGTGAAACTGCTCCCATGCCTCCGGTATTTGGTCCTTTATCCCCGTCGCCGATACGTTTATAATCCTTTGCCTCCGGCAAAATCTTATAGTCCTTACCATCAGTCAGGACGAAGACAGATAATTCAATTCCGGAAAGGAATTCTTCAATCACTACGCGACTGCTCGCCGCACCGAATTTGCGTTGAACCAACATCGATGAGAGCTCCTCTTTTGCGGCCGCCAGGTCCTCGAGAATAACAACGCCTTTACCGGCTGCCAGTCCGTCGGCCTTGAGTACATAGGGCGGTCGCAACGTGTCCAGAAAATCAATTCCTTCCGCGAGTGTTTTCGTAGTAAATGATTGGTAAGCCGCCGTAGGAATGCGATGGCGCATCATAAAGGATTTAGCGTAATCCTTACTGCCCTCCAGCTTCGCTCCTTCTGCAGAAGGTCCGATCAGGCGGATTCTAGCCAATCGTTCATCGGCAGCGAAGTAATCTTGAATGCCCAACACCAGCGGCTCTTCCGGACCAACAACAACCATAGCAATGGATTCGCGGAGACAAAATTCGCCAATGGCCGGGATATCGTTGACTGCAATTGGCACATTTTCACCGCAAGCAGATGTACCGGCATTCCCAGGCGCAATAAAAAGCCGGGCGCAATGTGAACTTTGAGAAATCTTCCAGGCCAGGGCATGTTCACGGCCGCCGGAACCCAAGAGCAGGATATTCATGGTTCAATGGAAATGGTCCGGCAAATAAACGGAGAATTCAGGAAATCCCTGGGGATTCAGGATGATTATTCTGTTTCCTGGTTGAAATAATAATCAATAAATGCTGTCAGCTCGCCCTCCGAGTACGGCGACTCCTGTTGCTGAAAATCATTGACGGCTACACGTAATTCTTCCGCGCTAATCCGATCGTCGGCATCGGCATCGTACGCCCAATATTTCTCTGGCAAACTGTTCGTCACTGGAAGTGTCGTATTCCCCGGCAGCGTATCCTGTGAAGCGCCGGTTGGCGAAAAAATATCCAGCTTACCGGACCCTGACCCGTGATTATCGGCAAAGACAATGCTGAATCCTGTAAGCAGCAATGCCGGAAAGACAATGACTATAAATGAACGTTTCATGGAGAAAAATGGGATAGTGTTAAAATTACACCATCAGGCTTGCAAACGTTTTTTTTGCTGCCGAACCGCTTCTTCGCACTGCGCATACAACGTGTACACCCCGGCAAGCGTTGTATCAATAGTGCTCCAGTCCATATTGGCATCGAGCATACGTTCGGCCTGTACTACTTGACCTTTTAGGGTACGCATACCCATCGTGTCTATCGTAGGTTTAATTTTCTGAAGATATTTCTGTGCACGTTCACGATCTCTTTCTTGCTGAAATTGACGCAAGTGGTGGAGCAACTTATCCATTGAACGGAGGAACACGTCCATCATACCGACAAGAAAAGGACGGTTGCCTCTTGCTAATCGCAATAAAAAATTCATATCTACTAACGATTCCGTATCGGATAGATCTACCGGCGTTTCAAAAGCCGTCGTGTAGGATGCTGCTGAAAAGGAAGGACGTGAATAACCAACCTGGTGATTGCCGGATAACATGGTTTCGGCGACCAGTTGCTCTTGTCGTACCGAAGGGTTTCCGGAGAGTTGAAGTTTTTTATCTTTCAAGTAACGGTAAATCGTCGACTTTCCAACACCGAGCTTATTTGCCACCAGCACTACATTATTATTATAGCGAGCGAGGTAATGCTGGATGATCTGCATAGTATATTCCTCCAGCGTCTGCTCTTTGGAATCGGAGCCGGACAGCTGAATAGAAGGTGTGGAGGCAAGGATGAAATTCTTTTCTATACGCTTTACCAACGCCTTATGCTCGTGGCGGAGTTGTACCGAACGAAGCGAAACGGTTATCGCATGCTCTAATAATTCGTAAACATTTTCATCTTTCGCTACTACTTCATCGGCACCAAGACGTACCAATAAGGTTTTATGAGCGGTAGAAGCATCGGAAGTGAGTACAAAAAGAGGCGCTTCAGAATACCGAAGTCGCATTACGGATAGTAATTCCTCGATTCCGTGGTCTTCGTAGTGTTCGTCCAGAATGATCAGGTCCGGCGAAGGAACCATGTCCGTAGACAAATCATTTACAGAAGCGACGGAAGCAACTTCGATATTATTCAGCGAACCGAGATGTGAGCCGATCAGTTCGCGATAGAATTCATCATCTGAAATCAGAAACAGTTTAAAGCTTGTTGGTAATGGCATGGTGGTTGGCATGGAGGTAAAACAACATGACCTTTTACTGCATCGTTCAAAAAAGGTTCACCATAACATCGAACGACTTATAAACTACAGAAAAAATCACTTTTCAGATCATGTGCCAACATGTTGATAAGTACACCCTAAAAATAAACGCAGGAAAAGTGCAACCTTTTTCTACGAAATTCGTCAAGTAAGAAATAGGGTCGGCCTATCACAAGAGTGACTTTCTATTCCTGCACAACGGCAACATGAAAAAAATACTGCTCGCCATCGGCGTTTTACTTGTTGTGTTGGGAATAAAAACGGCTGTTTTCGTTTCCCACCGCACCGAAGGCCTCGCACCGGTAAATAATTTTCCGGCAGATTCCTCAGCAGTACTTCACTTGCAACAAGCGGTGAACTTCGCCACCATTTCCAGCGAAGACGATCCGCTGTCGGGATTACCGGCCATTGACAGTATGGTTACTTTCCTGCAACACACGTATCCTGAAGTTTTCCAAGCTATGGAGTGTCAGCCAATTGGCGGACACTCACTCTTGTTGCATTGGAAAGGAACTAACAGCAGTGCTCCAGTAATTTTTTATGCTCACCTGGATGTGGTACCGGTGGAAGAATCCGCCAACAACACTTGGCGATTCGAACCGTTTGGCGAACCCTTCAACTACGATACCATCCGCGGTCGTGGTACGGTAGACGATAAAGCCGGTGTAATCGGTTTACTGGAAGCAACCACACGACTAATCAAGAACGGCCACCGTCCGAAGCGGGATATATATATTGCCTTTGGACACGACGAGGAGTCTGGCGGAAAAAATGGCGCGGCACAACTTGCAAAATACCTGGAAGAAAAAGGCATAAAAGCCGAATGGCTGTTGGACGAAGGTGGATTGGTGGCAGAAAACATGGTGCCGTTTGTAACCCCACCGGTTGCGCTGATTATGACGGCTGAAAAAGGATTCATGTCTGTCGAACTGACGACCAACGGAAACGGTGGCCACTCCAGTTTCCCTCCGAAGGAAACACCGATGGACATCATGATTGCCGGACTACAACGACTGCATGCTTCTCCATTTGAACGAAGCGCCATTCCAGCATTAGAGGGATTCATGGATCATACCGGTCCGGAAATGACATTTCCATTTAACGTCATCTTTGCTAACCGCTGGCTGTTTCGGCCGATAATTCTGAACGAATATGAAAAAATTCCCGAAGCCAGCGCCATGATCCGTACCACGATGGCATGTACTATACTGAAAGGCGGAGTAAAAGACAATGTTCTTCCCTCGCACGTGTCTGCAACACTGAATTTTCGAATTTTACCGGGAGAAACCTCGGCCGAAGTGCTGGCTTCCTTGGCGGAAAAACTCGATGATGAACGAATCATCATCCGTATGAAAGGAAAACCGGACGAACCTTCTGCCGTATCATCATCAACGAGTGAAGGTTTTGAAGCCATTACAAAAGCCGTACGCGCAGTATTTCCGGACGCTATTGTAGCGCCCAGCCTATCGATCGCTGCAACTGATTCACGGCACTTCTCCAACGTAGCGAAAGACATTTATCGTTTTCTGCCGATACGTATGGACCGGAGTCTACTCTCCGGCATGCACGGCGCCAATGAACGAATCAGCGCAGCAGCATTTACAGAGACGGTGCATTTTTATGAGAATCTGATTGGGCAGCAATAAATGAGCTCCATAGCCAGCGATGCGTCAAACCTCCAGTGCGAGTTATTATTTTACGGATGGTAGCGTTTGAGCAATGGTAGCGATAGCTGCTTACTTATCTGTTCGGCTAACCGTTCGCCTTCAGTACTGAACGGCCAAGTGAATAACTGTTTCACTGGATGATCCTTTTGTATGGCCTTTACCGCTGAGATGGCGACGCGACCGGCGCGGCCTTGCTGCCGGAATTCCGGCAACACCAATGCAGAGCAAAGGTAAACGGCGTCGAATATTTTTAGCGATACTGATTTCTTCAATAGCTCGCGCTCGCCAATTTCTCCCGTTAGAAAAGTATTCATAACCGCCGTGGAAGTGGGAATAAGCAATACCCAAACTACCGGACCGTCACCCTCTACTTCTTCAGATAAGGTAGCCGGATGTAGTTGTTCCAGTTGCTGCATCACCTCCGGGGTTACGTCGAGTTGCTCCGGATCGTTTTTCGTCGCGAAGAACTCCTCCGCCAGGCGGATCATTCGCTCGAAATTTGTTGGCATACCGGTAGGATTGCTTATTTAGAAACGCGCTTAAAGCTCAGTCCTTCGCCAAAACGGTAACGAGCAATAACACCAATGTTGGAATGGAAATTATCCTCGCTGCCGAAAGAAATTCCCGGGCGCCAGTCGAGGCCGACAGTCAATGGAAAATCAAAAGAATATTCCGCACCAAAATCACCCGATACACCAACACGAAAATCATTACCAATAAAAACTTCCGGTCCGACACCCGGATAGAATTTTAATCCTTGCGGACCTTCATTGAGCGCGAACATCCAGTTGAAATACGTACCTATACCCAATCCATCGCCGAAATAAACAGCTGCATGTAAACGTGGTTCAGCCTGAATAGGAATAGTGGCATCTAGTCCGATATAATTTCCAATACGGACGCCGGCTTCCCAGTTGGCTTGTGCATGAGAAAAAAGTCCGATAACACTGAACAGTACTACAAGTATGGCTTTCTTACTGAACTTCATACGATTTTTTGTTTTGAATATACGAAAATACTACTACCGCCGTACCAAACACTTTGATAATCGACAATAAACCAACAAACATGTCAACAGAATAAAACGCACCAAGAACACAAAGCGGCAGAATGAAGTACCTTTACACTCGATGCTGAACATCCTGTCCTTATACCGCCAGGCGTTTTCCGATTTACAACGGAATGTATGGATACTGTCTGTGGCGATGTTCATCAATCGCAGCGGTTCCATGGTGTTGTTATTCACTTCGTTGTATATGACCAAGGAACTGCATTTCTCCATTGCACAAGCGGGACTGATCATGAGTCTGTACGGCATTGGAAGTGTTATCGGATCCTATCTGGGAGGATGGCTGACCGACCGGATGAACTATTTCACGATCATGCTTTGGTCGCTGATCGGCTGCGGGGCTATTTTACTGCTGATGCTCTTTGCTACCAGTCCGCTGGCCATTAGTGCAATCATCTTCACGTATCCATTGATCGGCGATATGTTCCGACCGGCCAATTCCACGGCAATCGCCAATTACTCTTCGCCAGAAAACAGAACGAGATCTGTTTCACTCGTACGACTCGCCGTCAATCTTGGTTTTTCAGTAGGTCCTGCGATTGGAGGCTTCGTTGCATTGTATCTTGGTTACAAGTGGTTATTTGTACTGGATGCACTGACCAGTTTCGCAGCAGCAGGAATGTTGTACATCTACTTGCCTAAATATCCTCCTCAGTCTGTTACGGCTAACAATAAATTCGATGGACAACGGTCGCTATCCGCCTATAAAGACTTACGGTATCTGTTTTTCATTCTATTGGTCGCCTTGTACGGCACATTATTCTTTCAGTTGTTCTCCAGTGTACCGCAATACTTTAGTAAAATCCTCCATTACAGCGAAGATACTATTGGGCTCTTGCTGGCACTGAACGGAGCTATTGTTGTGTTGGTAGAGATGCCGCTGATGCTAAAACTGGAAAAGACGCAGCGAATATTCCGCTACATCATCATCGGTACCTTATGTCTGCCTGTTGCCTTCGGCATACTGTTGTTGGGCAAAACCGCTATTCTATTCTCTTTGATCTACACCGTATTCATCACACTGTCGGAAGTCTTTGCCATGCCGTTTATGATGAATTATGCTTTGTCACGCGGACCTGCTGACCGCCAAGGACAATACGCTGCACTTTACTCGATGGGATTTGGAATATCCACCATCATTGCTCCGGCTGTTGGGTTAGGCCTTGCAGACCGTTTCGGATTCAACACTCTTTTCGTCGTGTTGATAGGCGGAAGCCTGTTGCTCGCTGTATTATTTCAAACCATTAGAAAAGAAAGCGCCCGCCTTTCCGACAAATAGTTTAGTGCTGCACGAACAGTTTGGAGGAAAAGGAACTTTCGGTTGTAATCACTTTTATAAGGTAGCATCCTTCGGATAAGTCAACAGGAACGGTCTGTGTTTTTTCTGTAATTGGAATTTCTCGGACCATCCGGCCTTGCACATCAAAAACAGTAAGCAAACCATTTTCCAACGGAACATTAAAACACACCGCTTTGCCGGAAGAAGGATTCGGATAAATGGAACGTATTGCTGTTTCAGCATTACCTACCGACGTTCCTATCCGTGAAAATTTTGCCACCCACGAAACGAAATCATACGGATCCGGCGTCACGATTGATGTTGGCCCGAGCTGAGCACCGCCTTGAGCCGTTCCGGAAAAGTAACCTTCGTTATTGTTGGACAACGCCACAGAATAGGAAAACAAAATATTCACTCCTGAAACGTCCAAATGAAAGAGCGGCAGACCATTTCCATCATGATAGACCAAGGTGGCACCGCGTGCTGTTATCGATCCAGGAGCTCCAACAACTACGAAGTTGCCAAGATCAACTTGTCCGCGGTAGTCCATTAACAGATAAAATCCACCGGCATTATCCGCCACCATGTAACTTCCGTTGCTGACGTTCAAATCGCCGGTAATAGAGGGCTGATCAGGAATATCTTTCGCCCAAAGGACATTTCCGGCCGTATCATACTTGACGGTGAGTACATCATACACCCATTGAGGACCCTCTAAATGAATACCGTCCACCGTCACAGAGTCAAACAGCGAACGCGAGAAAAATATCGAGTTACCGGAAAGACAAATTTTCGCATCCTGAAAAGTAATATCGGGAATGGTCTTGAACCAGCTACCATTACCTGCCGCATCGACCTTTCCTACATACGAGTTGTAACCGGTGTTGACCGTTACGGGCAATCCCGCGAAAACATAATTACCAAAGCCTATACCTCCGGTCACGTAAACGGCACCGTCACCATCGACGGAAAAGTCGGCTAGGCTGGCTTGCATTCCGGATAAATTGCGAACCAACGAGTCTTGTCCGGCGGCATCCAAGCAAATAGCATAACCGGTTGTCCAGGAGAAAAAAGCAATCCAGGCATTCCCATTCGGATCAAGAGTCAGATGAAATGGTTCTTCCAAATCCGGATAAGTCAAGGTCAAATTTCTCGATCTTAATACTGAACCGGTTGAATCCACAAAAAGTATGAACGCGTTGCGTGTGTATTGTACAGAATTATTTACCGTGAACAACAGCGTACTGTCCCACGACAAGGTATCCATAAACGTGCCGATAATAACAAGTTCCCCGTCGGGAGTTTTTTTCAGGGCCGACACCTCTGCTTTATTCCCAAGAAAATGACGGAAGCGCGGCGCTCCTTGTGCAGCATATCCAGAAACAACATGTGTTCCAAAAAGTTGTTGGCCAAAAATAACTCCATGCTCTAACAACCAGGCGCTGTAAAGATTTACATCAGCATCAGCGGTAATTGGAACAGCCGGATACGACGGATTGAAGGCGTAGTTGGACGTGTCATAAATCGCCCAGTCGATTTGCTGAGCACGAGCTGTGAGCACGAATAAAAACAAGGAGAAGAAAACAATTACCGATTGCTTTTTCATCATCATGCCTTTTGGAGAAGTACGGACGACTTCTGTTAAACAGAAATAAATATTCTAGAGCGGAATATTACCGTGCTTCTTTCGCGGCAATTTATCCACTTTGTTTTTCAGCATTTCGAAGGCCAAAATCAATTTACGACGAGTGTCTTCCGGGCGAATGACTTCATCGACATAGCCGTGTTCGGCCGCTTTGTACGGATTAGCGAACAGCTGATTATACTCCTGTTCCTTTTCCTTGAGCTTGGCAGCAGGATCTTTCGCTTCAGCAATCTCTTTTCTAAAAATAATTTCAGCCGCACCCTTAGCGCCCATCACCGCGATCTCGGCAGATGGCCATGCATAATTCATGTCTGCACCGATGTGCTTGGAGTTCATCACATCATAAGCGCCGCCGTATGCTTTGCGGGTGATAACGGTAATACGCGGAACCGTAGCTTCACTGAAGGCATACAATAATTTTGCCCCGTTGGTAATAATTCCGTTCCATTCCTGGTCAGTACCCGGCAAGAAGCCCGGCACATCTTCGAATACCAACAACGGAATATTGAAGCAATCGCAGAAGCGCACGAAACGTGCCGCCTTAGTTGAGGCTTGTATATCCAACACACCCGCCAGATGCGCCGGTTGATTGGCGATGATGCCAATGCTTTTACCGGCTAGTCGGGCAAAGCCGACCACAATATTTTCGGCAAAGTCTTTATGAACTTCTAAGAAGGATGTTTCGTCGATGACTTCTTCAATCACTTCGCGGATATCGTAGGGTTGATTCGGATTATCCGGGATGACGCTATTAAGTTTGGGACGCGATTCATTACCAGCCGTGTACGGAATAGCCGGGGCATCTTCTTCACAATTCTGCGGCATGTAGCTGAGCAACTGTTTCAACTTGCTGATACACTCAAGCCCGTTGGCTGCCGTGAAATGCGTAACGCCGGATTTGGTGGCGTGCGTCATGGCGCCGCCCAACTCCTCCGAGGTAACATCTTCGTGCGTTACCGTTTTCACGACATTCGGTCCGGTAACAAACATATACGAGGTGTTCTCAACCATCATGATAAAATCAGTGATAGCCGGAGAATATACGGCTCCGCCGGCGCACGGTCCCATGATGGCAGATATCTGCGGAATCACACCGGAAGCACGTACGTTGCGGTAGAAGATATCGGCGTAACCGCCCAGCGAAACAACACCTTCCTGAATACGAGCACCACCGGAATCGTTCAGTCCGATAACCGGCGCGCCATTCTGCATAGCAAGGTCCATGATGCGACAGATTTTCTTGGCATGTGTTTCGGATAATGATCCGCCGAAAACCGTGAAATCCTGCGCGTAGACATACACCAGGCGGCCATTGATACGGCCAAAGCCTGTCACCACTCCATCGCCCAGGTATTTTTCCTTTTCCAACCCGAAATCGGTAGCCCGATGGGTAACGAACATGCCGATTTCTTCAAAAGAACCTTCGTCGAGCAGGAAATGCAAGCGCTCACGCGCCGTGAGTTTACCCTTTTTATGCTGTGCTGCTATACGGTCTTTGCCGCCGCCCGCCAACGCTTCATTAATCTTTTGTTCAAGCAGGTCTGTTTTCTCTTTCATATCCATAAAAATAGTACCCGAAAGGTACGTAAAAAGTGCGTTCTGCCGAACGGAGCAATACGCGTTTCATTCCTTACCTTTACTCCATGAAAGAGATTGTCGTCAGCGGTATACGCAGCACCGGAAACCTTCATTTGGGAAATTATTTCGGCGCTATGAAGAATTTTCTGAAAATGCAGCACGATTACCAGTGCTTTTTCTTCATCGCGGATTACCATTCACTAACCACTCATCCGACGCCGGCCGATCTGCACAACAATGTGAAACAAGTACTGGTAGAATACCTGGCTTGCGGATTGGATCCGGAGGCAGCAACACTCTATGTACAAAGCGACTTGCCGGAAATCGCCGAGCTTTATCTGTTGCTGAACATGAATGCTTATGTCGGCGAACTGGAACGTTGCACTTCTTTCAAGGAAAAAATCCGCAAGCAGCCCGATAATATCAATGCAGGACTACTCACCTACCCCACATTGATGGCGGCCGATATTCTTATTCACCGAGCCCAGAAAGTTCCGGTAGGAAAAGACCAGGAGCAGCACCTGGAGATGGCACGCACATTCGGCAACCGCTTCAACCGTATTTATGCGTGTGAACTATTTCCTGAGCCGTATGCTTTCAATTACGGCACATCACTGGTGAAAATCCCCGGCCTCGACGGCAGTGGGAAAATGGGGAAAAGCGAAGGCGAAGGCAATGCTATTTTTCTAGCCGATGAGCCCGATGTGATTCGTAAAAAAGTAATGCGTGCTGTCACCGATGCCGGACCAACACAGTTACAGCAGGAAAAACCGGACGTCATCAAAAATCTATTCCTGCTTATGGAAGCCGTCTCCGCTCCGGATACGATTGCGCATTTCGACGATCAATACAATGCGATGACGATTCGCTACGGTGATTTGAAAAAACAACTGGCGGAGGACGTCATCCTGTTCACCGCTCCCTTGCGCGAAAAAATCAAGGAATTGTCCGGCGACGATGCTTTTATTCATAAAGTAGCCGCACACGGTGCTGAAAAAGCCCGTGAAAGCGCACGGAAAACCGTTGCCGAAGCCCGTCATGCGATTGGCATTCGACATTTTTAGTCCAGTACTTTAAATTTTTAATTTCCTGTATATCAGTTATTTGAATTATTTTTAACAATGGATGTTATAACATCTATTGTTAAAACTTATATTTGTGGTACGAATAACAACTCATCCACTAACCCCCCCCTCATGAAAAATCTACTTGTAGCCCTTGCTTGTCTAGTGACCGTTGGCGTTTCGGCGCAGAACTGGAAAGTCGATGCCAGCCACTCCAATGTAAAATTTAAAGTCAGTTACCTTCTCATTTCCGAAGTAGAAGGAAATTTCAAGAAGTTCGACGGCAGTTTCACCAGCGAGAAAGCCGACTTCTCCGATCTGAGCGTTTCCATGTCAGTAGACGTAGCGTCAATTAACACCGGCAACGACATGCGTGACGGTCACGTGAAAGGCGATGATTTCTTCAACGCAGAAAAATTCCCAACCATGACTTTTAAGAGCACGAGTGTTAAAGCATTGGGCAAAGGCAAACTGATGCTCACCGGCGATTTAACCATTCGTGATGTGACCAAGCGAGTTACCATTCCGGTTGTATATGGCGGAACTGTGAAAGATCCTTACGGAAACACACGCGCCGGATTCAAAGCCACCGGCACCATCAACCGTAAAGAATTTAAACTGCTGTGGGATAACAAAGCGGCCACCGGTGAAGCTGTAGTCGGTGATGATGTTGAATTCACGATTGACGCTTCCCTTATTAAGCAATAATTACTCCCAAAAGGAGCTACCTCTCTTACTGAAACGGCTCCATAACGGAGCCGTTTTTTTATCGCCTTAATACTGCCAACTATGATACATCCGCATTTATCCAACCGAAGAAGCATTCTGGCCTTTTCCGATCAGGCCGTAGACGATCAAACGTTTCTGAAATTGTTCGAAGCGGCACGCTGGGCAGCTTCCGCATTCAACGAACAACCTTGGCGTTTCATTGCTGGTCGTCGTGGCGAAGCAACCTTTGAAAAACTACTCGAGTGTCTTGCCGAAGGCAATCGTCTGTGGGCTGCTAATGCGGGTCTGCTTTTTCTAAGTATCGCCAAGAAAACGAGCTCTCACAATCAGCTCTTCAACCGGCACGCGCAGCATGACCTGGGCTTGGCCGTCGGGAACATCACCTTTGAGGCCAAAGAAGCGGGTATCGATTTGCACCAGATGGGCGGATTCGATAGCGCTAAAGCCATTACTCTTTTCCATATCCCTGACGACTTCGAGCCGGTGGCCATTGTTGCCGGCGGATATCCTGGCGACACTTCCTTATTGAACGAAAATCTGAAAGCACGCGCAGCTAAACCACGTACACGAAAGCCACTGAACGAATTGGTTTTCACCGGAACTTTCGGACAGTCGCATCCTTTGTGCATTCACCCAATCACAACTTCATAATGAAGACACTGTTTCATCCTGCAGCAGAACGCGGCCATGCCGATCACGGCTGGCTAAATGCTCATCACAGTTTCAGCTTCGCCGGCTGGTACGACCCTTCTAAAGTTCATTTTGGTATGTTGCGGGTGCTGAATGATGATATCGTTGCGGGTGGGCAAGGATTCGGCATGCATCCCCACAACGACATGGAGATCATTACCATCATTCTTTCCGGAGCGCTGCAACACCGTGACAACATGGGCAATGGATCCATCATTCGTCCCGGAGATGTGCAGGTAATGAGTGCCGGAACAGGCGTGTACCATTCTGAATTCAATCCATCCGAAACGGAACCCACCAACCTTTTTCAGTTGTGGATATTTCCCAAGGAAAAGAACATCGCTCCGCGCTACGACCAGCAATCGTTTGCCGCTTCGGCACGTGAAAATCGGATTCAAACTGTTGCTTCCGGATTCCGGAACGGCAATGAGCTGTACATCCATCAGGATGCCGCGCTTTCGCTTACAAAATTACAGGCGGGCACGACGCTGGAATACGTCCCGGCAAAAACCGGCAATGGCGCTTATGTGATGGTGATCCATGGCAGCGCAACGATTGGCGGAATAGCCGCTTCTTCACGTGATGCCGTCGGCATCTGGGACGCAGCCTCCATCTCCCTTTCCGCGCAAGCGGACACGGAGCTTCTTATCATAGATGTTCCGATGAATTAATAGTTGACCCTTCTTCAAAATTACAGGTAACGTGAAACTGGAAGATGAAATAAAACAAAAGAAGTTCCGCAGTGAGGCACACAAACTCGGCGTGAATATCATATTCACCTATAATTGGCTGATCCATCGTCAGTCTTCCTTTCTGAAAAAGTACGGTATCACGTCGCAGCAATTCAACATCCTGCGCATTCTGCGCGGTATGCAAGGAAAACCGGCCAGCATCAAGCTACTGCGCGAACGAATGCTCGATAAAATGAGTGATGCTTCCCGTATCGTGGAAAAGTTACGGGTCAAAGGACTGGTTAAACGAACGACCAACACGGAGGATCGTCGTGCATGTGATGTACTGATCACGGACAAAGGCCTTGCAGTACTCACCGAAATCGATAATAACTTTGAAGTAATCGACCGACTTTTTGATGCACTTAACGACAAGGAAATGAAAGCCTTGAACGAACTGCTGGATGCTCTTCGGGGCTCCTGAACGGTTGACTCGTTTAGGATTTTTATCCTACCTTAGCCGCAGTATAATCGGACATGCGGCCTTTCGACCACCATATCTACTCCCTTCTGTTGGATCACGACTGTGTGATTATCCCATCGTTGGGCGGTTTTATCGCATCGCGGGAGCAGGCACATGTAGACACCATCCGTCAGACCGCCATTCCTCCCCGCCGCAAACTAGCGTTTAATGTTTATCTCAAACAAAACGATGGTTTACTGGCGAAGCGATTGGTAGAAACCGAACACGTCACCTATCCGGAAGCCTTACAGGAAATTGAAGCGTACGTGTCCAATTGTATGGACGAACTCGGCAAAGGCCGTAATGTCAACATCCAGAAAGTCGGACGGCTCTCTTTCGACACTTCCCGCAACTTGCAGTTTGAGCCCGATCAGCAGAGCGTATTATTACCCGATGCTTTTGGATTAGGCGCCATTCCGGTGCATACATTAAATGCAGTACCTGCCGCCCGCCCGGAAAAGAAAAAACAATTACGGCCCTCCCTACCGCCTTCTAAAAAAAGCGGGCAACAGAAAGAACGTTCACTGGTAGGTGCGATCGCAATCGCAGGAGCCATTCTGTGGTTCTCGTTCAATGTTTACCTGGTTAGCCGCGACCGTTACAGCAAAGCGAGTCTTAATCCGCTCGACTCCATGATTCCTGAAACGGAGCAGGTTCCCGCAATTACGCCTCCACCAACCACGGTTCGCGTGGAAACGGTTTATGTTGCCGCCACCGCTCCGGTTAAAGAAGATGCAGTGGTAGTGAAAGAAGATTCAACGGCTGTTGCCAGAACAGTAAAAGAACAACCTGCTGTGCCTTCTACCGGTTTTTTCTTCCTGGTAGCCGGCGTTTTCAAGTCCCACGAAAATGCAGAGCGGTTGTCGAATGAATTGCGCGCCGCCGGTTTTGCCGAAGCGGCGATTATTGACACCAACAACAACCGGTTTTACGTAAGCTACGGACGTTACGCGACACGCGATGCTGCTAAAGCTATGGCAGGAACGTTGCGTGCTCAATCGCGCGAAAGCTGGATTTATCAGCGATAAACCACCCTTTTTTAGGTTCACTTCCCGTTGACTTCTGCAATCGTTTCGTAAATTTGTAGAAGTACGAAACGTCTCCGTTACTATTATGAGCTCCATGCGCCAGGGTTTGCAACAACGCTTGTTGCAAAAATTATCGCCGCAGCAGATTCAACTGATGAAGCTGCTGCAAATTCCTGTCGCTAATCTTGAACAACGTATCAAGGAAGAATTACAGGAAAATCCTGCACTGGAAGAAGGGGCAGAACTTTCGGAGGAAGATGAATACAAAGCCGACTCCGACGAAAGCGACAGTACCGATTCCACCGATGACGAAGACATCACCGAACGGGAGGAAGATATCAGTCTGGACGAATACTTGACTGACGATGAAATTCCGGAATATAAAACGGCGGCAGGCAACACTTCTGCCGATGATGAACGACACGAGTCTCCGGTCGTAGCACAGGCCAATTTCCAGGAACAGCTATTAGCACAACTTTATACGTTGGATTTTGACGATCGTGAGTATCATATCGCCGAACAACTTATTGGCAGTATAGATGACGACGGTTATCTGCGTCGCGAACTGACCGCGGTGGTGGACGATCTTCTCTTCGCCCAGAATATTTCGACCACGTTGGAAGAACTGGAAGCGATACTGAAAGCGATTCAGGCGCTGGATCCTCCCGGTGTCGGTGCCCGTTCCTTGCAGGAATGTCTTTTGTTGCAACTCGAACGAAAAGGGGATAAACGACCGGGAATTCTGTTAGCCCGCAAGATTCTTTCTAAACGATTCGATGAGTTCTCCCGAAAACACTACGAACGTATCGAACGTGATCTGGGAATTAGTGAGGAGCAATTGAAAGACGCAATAGCGGAGATTCTCAAATTGAATCCCAGGCCGGGCGATGCCGGTTCACAGGGAACCCGCTCCGTAGAACACATCATTCCGGATTTCATCCTGCTTAATAATGATGGCACACTGGAGTTGTCGCTGAACTCACGTAACGCGCCTGAATTGCGGTTGAGCAGAGACTATAAGGAAATGCTGGACCATTACAGCAAAGACAAGAAGAACACCAAAGCCAACCGCGATGCGATTCAATTTGTCAAACAGAAACTGGACGCAGCCAAATGGTTTATCGATGCCTTACAACAACGGCAGCACACATTGCTGGAAACGATGCGCGCCATAATGGAATATCAGTACGACTACTTCCTGGAAGGCGATACCAGAAAGCTGAAGAAGATGGTCTTGCGTGACATCGCTGAAAAAGTGAATATGGACATATCGACGGTTTCACGCGTAGCCAACAGTAAATATGTACAAACTCACTTCGGCACTTTTCTGCTTAAAAGTTTCTTCTCCGAAGGATTGCAAACGGACTCCGGCGAAGAAGTATCGAGTAAAGAGGTTAAGCAAATTTTGCAGGATTGTATCGGATCAGAAGACAAGCGACATCCGCTGACCGACGATGCGTTGACCAAAATCCTGAATGAAAAAGGATACAAACTGGCCCGACGTACGGTTGCGAAATACCGTGAAATGCTGGAGATTCCGGTCGCACGCTTACGAAAAGAACTATGAACCGGCGATTGGCGCACTGGACTTCTGTGGTATTGCATCCTGTGTTGATGCCGACCTACGCGTTGTGGATCCTACTGAATTACAATACGTATCTTAAATACACCACCACCGCCATCGAACAACTGGTGCTTTTCGCGATTGTAATTGTAAATAATTTACTGGCTCCGCTGATCATTACTTATATACTGATTCGTCGGGGCTGGATCCGCTCGTTCGAAATGGATACCAAAGAAGAGCGACTGATACCCTTTGCCGCTAACGCCGCATTGTTACTGACTTCCTATTACCTTATGGAACAATTACTGCTACCGAAAGTGTATAGCCTGTTGCTGCTGGGCGCCGCGGTATCTGTTGTACTCGCTATTCTTATCAATCTGAAGTGGAAAATCAGCATTCATATGATTGGCATTGGCGGAATGACGGGAATACTTTTCGGACTGTCGACTTTTTTGTTTGTCGATCTGCGGATGCCGGTAATTTTTTGTCTCTTGACCGCCGGAGTACTTGGCACTGCACGGTTAACACTCGATGCTCACACACCGGCACAATTATATGCGGGATTCGGCGTCGGATTTGCCAGTGAATTCCTGTTGCTGGCACTATAAACGGATGGAAGCAGAACCAATGGCGTTGCTTGTATCATCCGTGGAGAAAAAAGTGGGCCCACCAGGGCTCGAACCTGGGACCAACAGATTATGAGTCTGCTGCTCTAACCGACTGAGCTATAGGCCCGAATTTGACAAAAAACGTACAAATTGGAAATGCGAAGATATATCTTTGCCGCCAATCTTTGAAGTCCGATGAAAGAGATCCGCAACATTATCTTCGATTTCGGTGGTGTTTTATTCGATATCGACTACCAGCGACCGGTTGATGCCTTCCGCCAACTCGGCATTACTGATTTTGAGGTCCAGTTTTCCAAATTACAGCAAAGTAATCTGCTCGACGATTATGAAACCGGACGAATCAGTGATGACAGGTTCCGTGAGCGGATTCGCGCAATGGCGGACCGGCCGCTGTCGGACGAGCAAATTGATGCCGCGTGGAATTCCATACTCATCGGCTTGCCGCAGGCGATGGTCGATTTTCTTGGGAAAGTGTCGGTCAAATACAGGGTTTTTCTGCTGAGTAATACGAATTCGATCCACGAAAAAGCATTTCGTGAAATGTTGGACCAGGCATTTGGCCCCGGATTTCCGGAAGTACTCTTCGAGAAAACGTATCTGTCGCATCGGATCGGCAAACGCAAACCGGATCAGGAAGTATTCGATTTCGTACTAAAGGATGCAGGCATCTCCAAAGAAGACACTCTTTTTATCGATGACTCTCCGCAACACGTAGATGCTGCGCGGCGTGCAGGAATTAAAGCGCTTTGGTTGGAACGGCAAGGGACTACTGAAAAACTTTTTATCCTGAACGGACTCGTAGATTAACGGATTTCCTGGCAAAGTTCGACCAATACACCGTGCGTCGACTTGGGATGAAGAAAGCAGATCATCTTGTTGTCGGCTCCTTTTTTGGGCACATCCGAAAGCAGCTCAAAGCCTTGCGACTTCAACTGTTCCATCATCGCTACGATATCGTCGACTTCAAACGCGACGTGATGAATTCCCTCTCCTCTTTTTTCGATGAACCTGGCGATAGGACTTTCCGGACCTGTTGCTTCCAGCAATTCCACTTTTGCCTCTCCAACGCGGAAGAATGACGTAGATACTTTTTCCCGCTCTACCGTCTCTTCTTTGTACGAAGAAGTACCCAACAGCGTCGCAAATAAGCGGTTCGCAGCTTCCATGTTCTTTACGGCAATGCCGAGATGTTCAATCTTAAGGATCATAGATCAAAACTACCAAAAATCGCGGAGATCAGGCCTCCGGTAAACGTTTAGGCAGGGTAACGATGAATGTCGTTCCTGCGCCTTTATCACTCTGAAAACGCACAGTGCCATGCATCTTTTCCAAGGCATTCTTTACAATAAATAATCCTAATCCGGAACCATTCGAATCCTGATGACCTCGGTAGAACATATCAAAGATTCGCGGTTGAACGTCGGCAGCGATACCGTCGCCATTATCCGCCACCCGGAACTCAATGGTATCCGCATTCTGAGTAGCCACAATACTGATTTGGGGCGACTGGCGGTTGCTGTAGTTGATGGCGTTATGAATAAGATTTTGCAGCACCGACTGCAACAGCACTTTATCCGTGTGCACTTGCAGCTGTACCGGGATATCGATATCAAATTTAGTTTTCGAAAACTTTGGCAAATGCGACAATGCCTCCATAATGTGCCGAACCAATTCCGTCACTCCGATGGCATGTAGTTTACTGGCACCCTTTCGCGTCCGGGCCAACCGAATTAAGTCCATCAGTGTGGCATCGAGCCGCTGGACGCTCGTTTCGATCATGTCGAAATAACGGTTCACATTCGGATCCTTATTCTCCATACGTCCGAGATACACCACCCCCATCATACTGGCGAGCGGCCCTTTCAAGTCGTGAGATGCCTTATAAAAGAATGTATCCAGTTCCTTGTACGCTTCCTGCAATTCCCGCTCCGTATTCTTGCGTTCCGTAATATCGGCCTGTACGCCCCAGGTGCGGATCAGATTTCCATGCTCAACGATACCGATATTGTTATTAAGCATGTAACGTACATTACCGTTGCGGTCTCGTTCTTTGGACTCAGAATTACTGATGCGGTAGCCGGAACGAACGAACTGCCCTAGTAATTCACGTGTTTTTACTTCATCCTGATTGTTCTCCAGCGAATAAAAATCACGTACCGGACGACCGATAAGTTCTGCTGAATTCCGATAGCCGTACATATGGGCGATAAAATCATTACACTCCGTAATGACGCCGGTATTCAACAGTAATTCGACCTGGTCGTCAACGGACAAATCAGCAGGAATCGGCTGAAGATAGTCCGCTCGCCAGATTCCAATCGAACTTTGGTCAATGAAGGTACGGTAACCTTCTTCCCGTTTCTTCAACAACTCTTGTGTCTGTTTGAGCGATGTGATGTCGGTATAAACCACCATCGACCCGACACGTTGTCCGGTGGTATCGTAGTAAGGAGCGCCATTTACCCGGACAGCATTGACTCCTTCTCCTTTTCGTACAATATGAAATTCGGCCTGAGCACTTCCTCCACCGTCGAGCGACCGAAAGAATTGGGAAGCGTTGGCAATCGCATCATTTCCCGCGGTAAGCTTTCGCAAGTCGCTACCCACCAGATCAGATATCGAATAGCCCGAAATACGGCAAAACTGCTCACTGACCTGAATGATTTTCCACTGCTGATCGGCATAAATCAATCCGTCATTCATGTTTTCTACGAGCGACGCATATCTCGACTCTTGCTTTTCGAGCTCTTGATGAAATTCCCGTTTGCGTTGCTGAATCTGATTTGAAATGAACGCTCCGGAATATAATGTGATGACGGCAACCGTGTATTGCGGCTCCCATCCGCGCTTGATCAGCATCAAGGCGAGCATGATGGTGGTAATCGTGAAAATAAAAACAAGACTCTTGGAAAAACGATCAAATATGAGCGAAAACGTGAAAATAGAAATGCCTACCGGCAACATCACGATAAATTCGAAGTCACGCTGATACGCCACATAAACCGCCCATACGTGCAGCAGAAAGATGGATACATCCGTAATCAGGTTGAATTTGTTCCGGAAAAAAGGAAGGTAGTACGACAACAGATAATTCATCGTCATACTCAGCGACACCATCAATCCGGTAAAAAGTATCCATCCGTCATGGTACAGCGACTCAAACAGAAAACCCAACAACGTCACCACCACCGCAACGAAGACCGTAAGGTAGCGGAGATTCCGAAGTTGTTGAACTTTTAGCTTGTCTTGAAAATCGGAGAGCATTTCGCGCCGTTGTACTGCTGTTTTACTCCTCGTATACGTCACGACCTACCCAAAAGGATACGTTGAACCACAGTTTGGAGCAAGAATACATCGAAGATGTTTGGTGTCATAAAGAGTAATTTGAACGGAGAATGGAAACCTGGACTGTCGCTCAAATTGTTCATATCCTCACTTCAACAAAACAGTAAATCATGCTGACGAATGTTTTAAAATGCAAAATGAAAAATTTAAAACATGCTGAAAGCCCTGTCAACCGCCATGTTCAGCATGTGTGATGCATGATCACATCACATGTTATAAGCAGTTCAATCATTGAAAAAGTCGACAAGAGAAATCAACAATTCGATGTGAAAAAAAAATATTGCATATGTGGTGTAACTTTTCTTTAATTCTTAAGTTTGAATAGTCATAACAATCAAAAACTCAAAACAATGGCAAAAGCAAAAAAAGCTGCTAAGAAAAAAGTAGCAAAGAAAGCAACCAAGAAAGTTGCTAAGAAAG
>CAINVI010000265.1 GCA_903854075.1 Candidatus Pollutiaquabacter sp.
AGACGCAGAAGCGGTACAACCGTTACCGGATTGAACGACAGTTACGGTGTAAGCGCCTGCATTGGTAGTATTGAAAGAAGCCGTGGTAGCACCACCGGTCCAGCTGTAAGAAGCGATGGTCTTGCCGGTACATGCTGTTGCGTTGGCAGACACCGTACGGCTGGGGTTAGTACAGGTGATTGGACCATTGTTGGCAGCATTTACCGTTGGACGGCAAGTATCTACTACAGCAGAGCAAGAGCTGGAAGCGGTACAACCGTTAGACTGTGTAACCGTTACCGTGTAGGTGTCACCGTTGTTAACGGTGACCGATGTTGCGGTAGATCCACCAGGAGACCATAAATAACCAGTGATGGAATTTCCGGAAGAAGCGGTCGCAGAAACTGAAATACTGGATGTAGCGTTAGTACACGTGATAGCATTTCCGGCTGAACAATTGACTACTGGAGGAGTGATGTTGGCGGTAACCGTTACTGAATCGGTTACTGTGCAGGTAGCCAGTTGCGGATTGGAAACGGTGAGGTAATATTTACCTGCAGCATTTACCGTTGGTGTTGCGGTAGCAGCACCTGAAACGATATTACCACCCGGGCCGGCCGTCCAACTGAACGTGGCACCCGGTGTCATAGAGCTACCTTGTAACTGTACAGAAAGATTATTACACGTGATGATCTTGTCAGCACCGGCTTCCGCAGTTACCTCCGCGAAGTTTCCGAATACGTAAGGACCAGCGTAGTCTTTCAATGACGCGGTGAAGGAACCGGATGAACGGGTCTTAACGGTCAATGTGCCGAACAGGTTGAAGCAAGGGCCGCTTGGAGGATTCAAATCCAAACCGAAAGCGGAGAAGTTGATACCCACAGATACCAACTGAAGGCATTCAAGACTGTCCTGGTAATCTGCACCGGATCCGAAGATGTTCCCCCAGGAAGTTCCCGGAATCTTGCAAGGTGCATCTTTGTTAGTTTTTGCATAAAGCAGACAAGTGCCGGAAGTCAGCGGACGAATTTCTGCATAGCCATAACCATTCGTACCTGTACCGGAATTGAATACGCCGGTGAATTCAAAGACACGGCCAGGTAATGCATTATAAGCAGCAAAGCTGGTAATACCACCGCCCAACGCAGTTGGGTTTACCCAAACACGTACACTGGCAGTTGGATTTGTTCCACCGTTGGAATAGTCAATCGAAACAAGCAGATCGCCGGGAGCAGCAACTGTTCCGCTCGCATTGAAGGAGCCTGCGGTGTGACCGCCGGTAGCAGCCGGACCTGAATTAGAAATCACGCCACCCAAGGCATCGAAAACGGGTGATTCACGGAAGACCTCGAAGTCTACGTGCGAGTCACCATTGGTAGCCAAAGTGGTAGCAAACGCATAACCCCATAAGTCGCCCGGATTGCCCGGAGCGCTGTAGTAACGACGAATGTGACCGCCGGCATCGATGATGTCATTTTTAGCCGGAACGTTTCCGACGCCAATAGACCAAGTGGTCGGGTTGTCGCCATTCTTGTTACCGTTACCAGCGAACATTGAACTGTCAAGTGTCGAAGAGGTGGAGAAGTTGTCGCGGGCGCCAACGGCATCCAGCATCACATTGACTCCGCCTGCGGGTGAAGGAATCACCGTTCCGAAAGGAACAGCCATGCGCTGCTCATATTCGATGTTACGGCCTCCGATAGAACCTGCCGACTGAAGCAACGCTTTGAAAGCAGCAGCACTGATTTGTAACGGCGGCTTTGCTGTTGCCGCTGTGCTGCCAACAATACCGATACCGGTACCCGGCCATGCAGTAGGGTTTTCAAACCAGTCGTCAGAATTGGCGAACGGTACGTTGGCGTACATGTCGCCGTCAATCCCGTAGTTGTTGACGTTGGCATTGAACTCGCAAACCGTAGTCGACTGTGCGACCACGATTTGATTGCAACAGATCATCAGCATCGACAGTGCAACTGTCCATGTGACCTGTCGGAAGCGAAAAAAGAAATTTCCGATACTCGAATAGGTGTGATTCATGTAAATTGGATTTAGGGTTTATTTAAAGATTAGTAAGTAATGGTAGAGTGAGCATTTGAAAAAGAGTAAAAGCGAATCTATCGCTGATGTGTTAATTTGGATTTAGTGTGAAAAATAATTGTAGTAGAGTTCATCTAAAACAGTACTAACTGATAATCAACGTATTCAAAAGTAGGAAGCCGTTATGGTTGAAGCTATGATATAACTCAATCATTACGTTAATTTTGGTCAGTGGCGATGAAAACTTGATAAACTTTAATTCCGGCATTTATGCTAACTTCGCGGTTGAATCAGCTTTATTAGCAGTTGCTTCTTGGTTATGATCACAAAAAGACGTCGTTTTACGATAATTCTTATTTCCGTCGGAACGGGAAGTTTAATTTCCTTGTATATCCTTAAGCAAAAACTGGGAACACTCAATCAGGCCGATTATATCTCGCTGTTATTTAATTTCTTTTTTGCTGCGGCCATGGTGGTTGGCCTGGCTATTTTATTGCAGCGAATGAACGACAAGTACGATAATGAGCAAAAAAAATGAGCCGTTGCGGCTCATGGTACTTGAGTGCTTAAAGGCTTACAGCGATTTTATCAATACGTAATTCTTTTTTCCCTTTTGTGCGAGGATATAGCGATTGTTCATCAGGTCGCCGGTAGAAACTGTACGAGCGATATCATCTACTTTTTCTTTATTTAAAAAGACGCCACCGCCTTGTACCATTTTGCGGGCTTCGCCGCGTGAGGAAAATATTCCGGTCTTGTCGCAAAGAAATTCTACAATGTTGATTCCCCCTTCCAACTCACTGCGTGAAACGTCCACCTGCGGAACTCCTTCAAATACGGCCAGCAGGTCATCTTCGGAGAGGTTCATCAGTGCTGCTGCGGTACCTTTTCCAAAGAGAATATCAGAAGCTTCTACGGCTGCGTGATACGCAGCTTCTGAATGGACACGCACCGTAATATCACGTGCCAGTTCTTTTTGTAACAACCGTTGATGCGGAGCTTTCGCATGTTCAGCTTCCAGTGCTTCGATTTCTTCTTGTCCGCGCAGGGTGAAAATACGGATGTAGTTAGCTACATCTTCGTCGGATGCGTTCAGCCAGAATTGATAAAACTTATAAGAAGAGGTACGATTCGGATCCAGCCATACATTACCGCCTTCCGTCTTGCCAAACTTTGTTCCGTCCGCTTTTTTAATCAAGGGTGTAGTCAGGGCAAAAGCTTCGCCACCGTCTTTTCTTCGGATCAATTCGGTGCCGGTTACGATATTTCCCCACTGATCAGATCCGCCCATCTGCAATTTGATGCCATGATGCTTCCACAAATAATAGAAATCATAACCTTGTACCAGTTGGTACGAGAACTCGGTGAATGACATGCCGGTCTCCAGTCGTTTCTGTACGGAATCTTTCGCCAGCATATAATTTATGGAGATGTGTTTTCCTACATCACGAATAAAGTCCAGGAAAGTAAATCCTTTGAACCAATCGTAGTTGTTGACGATGAGTGCCGAATTTGCACCGCAATCGAAATCAAGGAATCGCTCCAGTTGTTTCCGCTGGCAGGCGAGATTGTGCTGTAATAAATCTTCGTTGAGCAGGTTGCGTTCCTGGGATTTTCCGGAAGGATCGCCGACCATGCCGGTGGCTCCGCCAACAAGTGCTACGGGCTGATGGCCGCATTGCTGGAAGTGCAATAATGTCATGACCTGTACCAGATTTCCTACGCCCAACGAATCAGCCGTTGGATCGAATCCGATATACCCTCTAACGATTTCTCCCTGCAATAGGTCTTCCGTTCCGGGAATCATATCGTGCAGCATACGCCGCCACGTCAATTCTGCTACAAAATTCTTTTTCATGGTGATGGCGTCAAAGATAAGCAGCAGACGTTAATATCAACCGTCCAATTCAGGTCTTCCGTGCGCAGAAATTAACCATCTTCGCAGTGTAAATGTCAACAACCGCTGCCCCGATTTTAGTCACCGGTGCCACCGGCATGGTCGGTGCGCGAATTTGTCTTGACCTTTTGTTGCAAGGCCGGCCGGTGGCAGGTTTGCGCCGTTCGAATTCCTCGATGGAAATTTTGGAGCGAACTTTTGCCAACCATCGGGAACTGCTTCAGAGAATGAGGTGGAAGACCGGTGATGTAACCGATGTTACTTCCGTTTATGAAGCCCTGGAAGACGTACAGGAAGTGTATCATGCTGCCGGATTGGTATCCTTTGATCCAAGTGATCGGGACAGGTTGCAGCTAATCAATGAATACGGTACAGCCAATGTCGTAAATATGTCGTTGGAGCGCGGTGTAAAACGGTTTTGCCACATCAGTTCTGTGGCCGCCCTCGGACGTACAGGCGACGAACCATTCGTTACAGAAACAGCAACGTGGAAAAACTCTTCCTATAATTCCAGTTACGCAATCAGTAAATACGGCGCCGAACGAGAAGTGTGGAGAGGAGTGGAGGAAGGGTTGAAGGCGGTCATAGTGAATCCTACCGTTATTCTTGGCCCGGCCAATTGGAACAGTGGTTCCGGATTGCTTTTCCGTGCGGTTTGGGAGGGATTGAAATTTTATCCCGTGGGAACCACCGGTTTTGTCGACATCGGTGACGTGAGTAAATTGGCCATAACGTTGATGGAAAAGGAAACCTTCGGAGAGCGGTTTATTATTAACGCTGCAAACATTTCTTATTTCGAACTTTTCACTACGATTGCCCAAGCCTTGCAACGACCTGCGCCATCCGTCAAAGTTTCTCCCTCTCTTGCCGCCCTAGCATGGCGCGTAGAACGATTACGTACATTAATTACCGGAAAAGCTCCTGTGATTACGCGTGAAACTGCACATACATCGTCAGGTTCCTGGTCGTTTGACGGCGGAAAAGTTTTACGAGCAACCGGATCTTCCTACCGTCCGATTAAAGACGCGGTGACGGAGTGGTCAAAAGTTTTTCTTGAAACCGGCCGCTGAGTAGATTATTGGACCGACTTCCCCTGAAGGGCCGTCAGCTTCTCAATAACGCCGTCGTAGAGGTTTGTCAGCTCTTCCGGATGTGCAGCAAAATAACCCATTGTTTCTTTGAAGTCGGCTGCACTGATATTGTGTTTTAATAAGACGGCATCATAGTCGCTGCCAACCACTCCGCTTGTTACCACGTCTGCCAGTTCATTACTGCCACGAGCGGCATCGGCTAAATGAAGGTCAACCAGCAACGACACTAACTGTTCGTCGGAAATTCGTTGACGGTCATTTGACGTTGAATCGGTAGAGCACGATATCACGCAAATGGTGAGCAAGACGATCAGTAATGATTTCATCGGTTAAAAGTCAGGCGTTTACCGCCGGTTGTGGGTACCAAGCGACCGTTTTCGAAAGCTAATTGTCCGTTAACCCACGTATGTGTGATACGGTGCTCGAACGTAAATCCTTCAAAAGGACTCCAGCCGCATTTCGCCAGCACATTTGATTTCTCTACGCGTTCGCCGGGTTGTTCCGCCACTACGGTCAAGTCTGCGAAATAGCCTTCCCGGATATAGCCGCGATCTTCGATACGGAAACACTCGGCTACGGCATGACTACATTTTTGAGCAATCAATTCTGGACTAAATAGCGGTTGTTTGGTTTTGTCAAATAATGCTACCAGCGCATGCTGAACGAGCGGTCCTCCGGACGGAGCAGAAAAATACTCCTGGGATTTTTCATCTAACGTATGCGGTGCATGGTCCGTGGCAATAACATCAATGCGTCCATCAATAACCGCCTGACGGATAGCGGTCCGATCAGCAGCAGACTTTATGGCCGGATTCCATTTGATAAAATTGCCTTTCAACGAATAATCTTCATCACAGAACCAGAGATGATGAATGCAAGCTTCCGCCGTTATTCTTTTTTCGGAAAGAGAAGTAGTATTCTCGAAAAGCGAAAGCTCCTTTTCTGTACTGATGTGTAACACATGCAGTCGGGTTCCGTGCTTTTTCGCCAGTCCCACCGCAAAAGAAGAAGAAAGGTAGCAGGCCTCTTCTGATCGGATCCGTGGGTGCATCGCCGGTGTTATCCGGGTTCCGTATTGTTGTTTGAACTGCTCGACATTTCTTCGGATGGTCGCCTCGTCTTCGCAATGTGTAGCAATTAAAAGCGGTGATCCGGAAAACACCTTCTCCAGTGTTTCTGCACGATCTACCAGCATATTTCCGGTTGATGCGCCCATGAAGATTTTTACGCCGCAGACATTTTTAGGGTCTGTCTTCAGGACTTCTTCCAGATTGTCGTTGGAAGTACCCATGAAGAAGGAATAATTGGCTGCCGATTTCTCGGCTGCCAGACGATATTTATCTTCCAGTAATTCCTGCGTAAGTGCATTCGGTACCGTATTGGGCATTTCCATGTACGAGGTAATACCTCCGGCTACGGCAGCGCGCGACTCCGTATAAATTTCTCCTTTATGCGTAAGTCCGGGCTCCCGGAAATGGACCTGATCGTCGATCATGCCGGGCATCAGGAATGCACCTTGGATATTTACTTCTGTAGCGTGCGGATGTGATATAGATCGGTCAATCTTTTCTATTCGATCGTTCTTGATCAGCACATCGCCTTCAACGCGTTGACCTTCGTTGACAATGCGCGCTTCTTTGATGATGATGATACTCACAATGTGGTCGTATTAAGAAGCCTTACCGTATTTTCGGAAAAAGCTCTTCCATTTCATTTGTATTACACCAAGGATGGCTTCTTTGAAAATTCCTTTACTCATCTTACTGGTACCTTCCGTACGATCCGTGAAGATGATCGGTACTTCGATAATCCGGAAGCCGTGCTTCCAGGCGGTAAATTTCATTTCAATTTGAAAGGCATAGCCGATGAAACGGATACGGTCCAGGTCTATCGTTTGCAGTACTTTTTTACGGTAACAAACAAAGCCGGCCGTAGTATCCATGACATGTATACCGGTGATGATCCTTACATAAACAGAAGCGTAATAAGACATGATGACCCGACCGATTGGCCAGTTTACAACATTGGCGCCTTTGATATAACGGGAGCCGATCGACATATCGGCACCCTCCTGAGAGCACGCCGTATACAGATGGAGCAGGTCATCGGGATTATGGGAGAAATCGCAGTCCATTTCGAAAATGAACTCGTAGTTTCTTGCCAAAGCCCATTTGAATCCGTGAATGTAGGCCGTTCCGAGGCCGAGCTTACCGGTACGCTCTTCCAGAAATAGTTTTCCGGTGAACTCCTGCATCAATGATTTTACGATAGACGCTGTTCCGTCCGGGGAGCCATCGTCAATTATCAGTACGTGAAAATCGTGCGGAAGGGAAAACACCTTTCGGATCATCTTTTCGATGTTCTCCTTTTCGTTGTACGTTGGTATGATAACCAGTGAATCCGTCACGTCGCCGGTGTTTTTACAAAGGTAGGAAAAGTTAGACAAACCGAATTCCGGTTCATCCGCTGATAGCTCCGTCGCGTATTGCGTCTACTACAGCAGGATCCAGCAGGGTGGTGGTGTCGCCAAGATTATTGACATCACCTTCGGCGACCTTGCGCAGTATCCGTCGCATAATTTTTCCGGAACGCGTTTTAGGCAGGCCGGTCACGATTTGAATCTTATCCGGTTTGGCAATTGGACCGATAACGCGGTTTACTACGGCTTTGATTTCTTCGCGTAGCATATCCACATTCTCATGTTCTTTCGTACAGATCACGTAGGCATAAATTCCTTGCCCTTTAATGGCATGCGGATAACCGACCACGGCAGATTCTACCACGTCCGGATGCTGATTGATGGCATCTTCCACTTCAGCAGTTCCGATTCGGTGTCCGGAAACATTCATGACATCATCCACACGGCCGGTAATCCGGTAGTAGCCTTGCTCGTCGCGCTTACAGCCGTCGCCGGTGAAATATAATCCGGGATAGGTAGCGAAATAATTTGTCCGACATCGTTCGTGATTGCCGTAAGTGGTGCGCAGTATGGAAGGCCAGGGATAACGGATGCACAAATTTCCTTCAACACCGTTGCCGGTAATTTCCTTGCCGTTGGCATCCACTAAAAGAGGCTGGATTCCCGGTAAAGGAAGCGTAGCATAGCTGGGTTTCAGCGGGGTGATTCCCGCCAACGGCGAAATTAGAATCCCGCCGGTTTCCGTCTGCCACCAGGTGTCGACAATCGGGCAGTTTCCTTTGCCAATATGTTCGTGGTACCAATGCCAGGCCTCTTCGTTAATTGGTTCTCCTACCGAACCGAGTACGCGTAATGAATTCAATGTGTACGGCCGAACGTAATCAAGTCCGGCAGCTTCGAGTGCACGGATGGCAGTCGGTGCGGTATAGAAAACCGACACCTGGTGTTTGTCGACCGTCTGCCAAAAGCGTCCTGCATCCGGCCAGGTGGGAATTCCTTCGAACATCAGTGTGGTGGCGCCAGATAGTAGTGGTCCGTAAACGATATACGAATGTCCTGTAATCCAGCCTACATCAGCCGTACACCAGTAAATATCCTCTGGACGATGCTGAAAAACATTCTGAAAAGTATAAGCCGTGTACACCATGTAGCCACCGCAGGTATGCACCACACCTTTGGGTTTACCGGTGGAACCGCTGGTGTACAGGATGAAGAGCATATCTTCGGCTTCCATGGTTTCCGCTTCGTGTCGGGCATCGACTTTACCCATCTCCTCTTTCCATAGCCGATCACGTTCGGCATCAATCCGGACATTAGCACCGGTGCGTTCCAGCATGATGACGCGTTGCACAGTAGGACAAACTCTCAAGGCTTCGTCCACGACTTCTTTGATCGGAATTTCTTTAGCGCCGCGGTAGGCGCCGTCGCTGGTAACCACCATGCTGCAATCACTGTCCTGAATACGATCGCTTAGCGATTGGGCAGAGAATCCGGCAAATACCACAGAATGTATAGCTCCGATCCGCGCGCAGGCGAGCATTGCGATGGTTGCTTCCGGAACCATCGGCATATAGATGCAGATACGGTCTCCTTTTTTTGCACCGTTCTTCAGAAGTACGTTTGAAAACATGCAGACCTGCTCATGAAGTTCGCGGTAGGTGAGCGTACGACCTTTCTCGGATGGGTTGTTCGGCTCCCAGATGATGGCTGTTTTATCGCCATGTGTTGAAAGATGCCTGTCCAGGCAATTCTCCGTAATGTTAAGTTGTCCGCCTTCGAACCACTTTACCTCCGGGGACTCGAAATTCCAGGTAACTACCTTGTTCCAGGATTTTTTCCAGGTAAAAGAGGCAGCGATTTCGCTCCAGAAGTTTTCCGGTTCTTCCACACTTTTCCGGTAGGCGGTTTCGTATTCGCGTAAATTGGAGATTCTCAACATCATGAAACGTATTTGGTACCTCCGAAGATAAGGGAAGTTAAAGAATAGTAAATATCTTTGTAGGGTAATAAATCGATCGCAAAATGAAAACCTCCCTTCGTCTTCTACTTGTTTCGGTTGTCCTGTTCTCCTGGTCCTGTTCCAAGGACAGTAGTGACGACAATGCTTCGGGCAATAACAACAACAGTTCCTGCACCAGTCTTCTGCCCAATAAGGTGTCAGCCACCATCAACAATGTGACCTGGTGTGCAGATTCGATTTGCTTCGCCGACTACAGTGGCCTTGGAATGACCATCTTCGGTCAGACTTTTGACGGGGCTTCCATACTGCTTGAACTCGATGATGTGACACCGGGTGTCTATACCATGGGAACGGACGTCAATTATCTGCTGTATATTGACAGTTTTGGTATGGCGTACGAGTCTACTGATGATAATCCCGGCGAGATCGTAATTACACAGAACAATACCTCCACCAACAGTTTCAAGGCGCGCTTTAATGTCGTGCTGCGTAGCCCACTTCTTGCCACGTCGCTTCCGCTGACCGGCGGAAATGTCGATGTACTTTATACGGAATAATCATGAAGCTATTTGTCAAGAATATTGCAGACGACGTCAATGAAATGTTGTTGGAATCCATATTCCGTCAATACGGTGATGTGGTCAGCACAAAAATTGTGTACGACCGGATTACCTGGGAGTCCAAAGGGTTCGGATTTGTAGAGTTCAGTAAAAAAGAAGAAGGACTGAAGGCCATCGAAGGGTTGAACGGTCGTGAACTCGTCGGAAAGAAACTGATCGTTTCCGAAGCGGTCGAGAAGCGGTAATACATTCCCCTATGCGGATCCGATTTCGGTTGTTCGTATTACTTTTACTTCCGTTTTCACTCGCGGCGAAGCCGGCTGTGGAGGCGGAAGGTGCCTGGGCAGATACGATACGTTACAGCCTTTCCTGCCGTCCAAAATTTTTTCTGAACCTCACCACCTCGTACACCTTCATCAGTGATGAGCTGGTGAATTTATCAGGATTCAGAATGGGGCTGAACTATAATCGGCGGATAAAATTCGGTACCGGTTTTTTTTCCCTTCGCCCGAATAAAGTCGTCTCGACCATTGAAGTGATGGAGGATACAATGAAAACCGTTACCAACGGAAAGCTGGAAGCCAGCTTTTTTTCCATAACGACCGAGTATATCTTCTTTAATGATTTTCCGTGGCAGTTTTCTGTCTTTCCGGTAGATCTCGGTATCGGCGGTGCACATTATCGATACCTCAGTCAACGTGGCGACGGCCGCTGGCTGGAAACCCCCGATGTGGCGCTGGTTTTTTATCAGCCTTCCGTAACGGCACAATATTCGTTGTTCCAGTGGCTGGGCGTAAGTGCTGCGCTTGGCTACCGATTTACCCTTTATTCCTCCAAAGAGTTACGGGAGGATTTCAGCTCTCCACTTTTTTCTGCCGGCATAAAGCTCTTTCTGGACGAAGCCTATCGTTCTGTTTTTCCTGATGGTCTTCGGGTGAAAAAACAGTGATACAAGGCCTTTTCTGCATAACAACTTGCGCATAAGCTGCGTATCTTTACTGCATCATGGCTAATCCAAACCTGGATCCTTCCGGCGAGAATTTTTCATCCGGCGAAAAAGAAATTGAAAAAGCACTTCGTCCGAAGGCCTTTGAAGATTTTTCCGGTCAGGGAGCTATATTGGATAACCTACGCATTTTCGTGGAGGCTGCGCGTTTGCGCGATGAATCACTGGATCATGTGTTGCTGCATGGCCCTCCGGGCTTGGGTAAAACAACCTTGGCATATATTGTTGCCAATGAACTAGGCGTAAATATCCGTACGACCTCCGGCCCGGTATTGGATAAGCCCGGTGATCTGGCCGGTTTATTAACTAATCTGGAGCCCAACGATGTATTGTTCATTGATGAAATTCACCGCTTGAGTCCGATTGTGGAAGAATATCTCTATTCCGCGATGGAGGATTTCAAGATTGATATCATGATCGAGGCAGGTCCGAATGCGCGTTCTGTACAGATCAAACTCAATCCGTTCACGTTAATTGGTGCCACAACGCGGTCCGGTCTACTCACTGCGCCGCTGCGCGCCCGTTTCGGTATCAATTCCCGTCTCGAGTATTATGATGCAACGCTGTTGAAGCGGATCATCAAAAGAGCAGCCGGTATTTTACAAGTGGATATCGACGATGCAGCTGCGCTGGAAATTGCCCGCCGCAGTCGCGGTACACCACGTATTGCGAACGCGCTATTGCGTCGCGTACGCGATTTTGCACAGATCAAAGGAAACGGTATCATCGACCAGCATATTGCGCAGTTCGGCTTGTCGGCTCTTAATGTCGATCAGCACGGACTGGATGAGATGGACAATCGTATCCTGCAGGTGATTATCGATAAGTTTAAGGGCGGCCCGGTCGGCTTAACTACCATAGCGACAGCTGTGGGCGAGGAGGCCGGAACTATTGAAGAAGTCTACGAACCTTTTTTGATTCAGGAAGGTTATCTCAAACGAACGCCCCGCGGACGCGAGGCAACGGAATTTGCCTATAAACACCTGGGCAGAACTTTCCGTGGCGATGAAGGTACACTGTTCGGTTAATCCTGCTTTTTAGCTTTCTTTTCTTTCCATCGGCCACTCTCTTTCAAGGCTTGCAGCAGTAGGTACTCGACTTGTCCGTTGACACTCCTGAATTCATCCGCAGCCCATTTCTCCATGCCTTTTAATATGTCAGGCTGGATGCGCAATACAAATGCTTTCTTTTCGGAGGCCATCGTTTAGTCTTGTTCCTTTATTAATTGTGCAAGGTCCCTGTGTTTACGACCGGATTGACATTCTTATCTCCGCAGAGAACAACCAGCAGATTGCTTACCATAGCGGCTTTTTTCTCTTCATCGAGATGGACGACTTCGCGC
>CAINVI010000266.1 GCA_903854075.1 Candidatus Pollutiaquabacter sp.
ACAGCCACTGATTGGTCGTTACGCTGACAAGATTTTAGCTAATGTCAACGCAGAAAACGCATCATACCCGCGTTTTGATTCTTATGATATTGAGCTGGTAGTTAAAAATATTGTGCCCGGTGTCGATTACTCCGGCGGATTTTCCCTGCATGGTAATCGTGTTATCGGTTCAGGCAACAAGGAAAAGAATGCTTTTATCAGCATTCAACGGGAAAACAAACCGTTTTTTCAGTCCGCCTCAAAGGGTTTCGTCATCCGAAAAGATCGCGTTACCAGCGATGTTGCTGCCGTTACGTTTTATTTAGATAACGATTCCATTTTTCATCCGAGTCTGACGCTGAAATATATGGTGGACGATAAAGAACTGACGTTGATTCGTGCAGAGGAGGGAAAGTCTCAAGCACCTTATCTGAATTCTTTTCATCAACTGGATATGTATTTCGATGGCTTATATTGGAAAGTGGATGAGCCACTCATAAACTTGAAGATGATCAGTGCTGCCGCTGAAACGCCTGCAACCTTCGAGTCCAATAACTACTTCCGGAAAAACCGTTTCATGAAGTTGCAAGGCATTAGTGACACTCATCCGCTCTACAACATCAAGAAATTCTGTGAAGACCACGGTACACGGGAGGTTTATACTGAAGATTTGGCGAAAGATATGCGACTTCCAGTCTCGGAAGTGCGCTCCTTGCTGATTAATTTTTCCAACTATGGTTTTGTCATGTACGACAGTAAAGAAGACATAGCATATGTAAAGGATCGCACTTATTTTTACCTGCAAGCTAATTCTGGAAAAACAGATTATGATGTTTTGCGCTTTGAATCAACAATAAAGGCGCTGCCAAACGCAAGTATCAATTTGTTGAATTACGAAATTACGTTACGTGGACTGGCGCCCATTGTTTTGTCGGACAGTCAGAATGTGGTGATATTCCCGAAAGAACAGGAAATCAAATTGCGTAAAAACAGGGACTTCCTGTTTGCCGGTCGAGTCAAAGCCGGTCGCTTTGAATTTTACGGTAAGGAATTCAGTTTCGAATATCAGAAGTTCAAAATTGTGCTTGATAATGTTGATTCACTACGGCTGAAAGTGGAAAGCGATGATCCTGGGGAAGTGGACATGTACGGTAACCGTAAATTGGTGTATGTCCGCTCCGTCCTGGAGAAAATCAATGGCGATCTCCTCATCGATAACATGATCAATAAATCGGGACTGAAAGATTATCCTGAATATCCGATTTTCAACTCTCGTAAAGATGCCTTCGTTTATTATGACCGTCCGTATATTCAGGAAGGTGTCTATACGCGCGATAAGTTTTATTTTCACCTTGATCCGTTTACCATCGACTCACTGGATAACTTTAGTAAAGCCGGGCTCAAGTTTGGAGGCGAATTAGTGACCGCTGGTATATTCAATGATTTCCGTGATTCGTTGAAACTGCAGCCGGATTTATCGTTGGGTGTGATCCGTGAAACTCCTCCCACCGGCTGGCAGGCGTATGGCGGAAAAGGTGTTTTTACCGATCGTCTCACGCTGAGTAACGAAGGATTGTTTGGTAAAGGATCATTGGATTACCTCACTTCGGTCAGCCGATCGGACGCCTTTCTGTTTTTGCCCGATTCTATGAACTCCAATGTGATCAGTTTTGACAATCGGAAAGAAAAACTAGCTGGCGTGGAGTTTCCTAATGTAGCTGCCAACAATGTGTTCCTGCATTGGGAGCCGAAAAAAGATTTTATGGAAGTGAAACGTAAGTCGGAAGATTTGAACATGTATGAAACGCAAGTCAAAATGCGCGGTGATCTCAAGTTGAGTCCGCCGGGCATGACCGGAACAGGAACCATGCAATTTGTAACCAGTGAACTAGACTCCAGACACTTTAAATATAAATCCGATGTATTTGATGCAGATACTTCTGATTTTCGTTTGAATTCGGATGATGCTGCCGCTTTAGCATTCAGTACCGAAAATGTTCGGTCGCATATTGATTTCGTACAACGTTTTGGTGATTTCAAATCGAATGGCGGCGGTACCTATGTAAAGTTTCCATTGAATCAGTACATAAGCTATATCGATCAATTTAAGTGGTACATGGATGTTCAGGAGCTCGAACTGAGTTCATCCTCTACAGTTTCCGCCACGGAAGTAGCGGATACCACTATTACAAATATCACATTATCCGGCTCCGAATTTGTCAGTCTGGAACCACGACAGGATTCACTACGCTTTAAGGCACCATTTGCACGGTATTCGTTAAAGGATTACTTGATCAAAGCAGAAAAAGTAGCGCTCGTCCAATCTGCTGATGCGTTCATTGTGCCAGATAGCGGTAAAGTGGTGGTGGAGCGCTATGCCAAAATGCGAACCTTCACGGATGCACGTATCGTGGCGAATACAACTACGAAGTATCATACGATTTATAATGCCACCGTTGATATTTTGGGGCGAAAGAATTATACGGCAGCCGGTGATTACGATTATGTGGATGAGAATAGTAAGAAGCATCATTTTCAATTCGATAATGTTCGAGTGGATACATCCTACCAGACCGTTGCTTCTGGAGAACTGGCTACCGACGAAGGATTTCCGCTTAGCAATAACTTCTTGTTCAAAGGCGGCGTGGAGTTGCAGGCCTCACACCAGTTTCTGACCTTCTCCGGTTATGCCAAACCGAACATTCGGTGTGAGAAAGTGGCACAGAATTGGATAAAGTTTTCCGGCGATATTAATCCTAAAAACGTAAGTATTCCGATAGCAGCTCCGGTCACGGATGCTGGTGTCAAATTAGCGGCGTCAATTTCCCAAACCAGCGACAGTAACGGAATTTATGCAGCCTTTCTAATGCCAAAGCAGCGGGCCACCGATCTTGAAATCATCAGCGCTTCCGGGGTGTTGTATTTCGATAAAGCCGATAATAAATTCAAGATTACCACCAAGGAACGGCTGGAGAAACCTACGGATCCTGGTAATTTCCTAAGCCTGGATGATAAAAAATGTCTGGTTTACGGCGAAGGCCTGTTGGATTTTGGAACTGAGCTTGGTCAGATGGAATTGAAAACGGTGGGTAATGTGACGAACAACTTGAACAATGACAGTACGCAGTTGGATATTTTGGCGGCCATTGATTTTCCGTTTGAATCCGATGCCCTAAAAATATTGCAAGAGCAACTTGCCAATAATCCGTTACTGCAACCGACAGTCGATGTTGGTCGCAGTACCTTTGAGCGTGGAATTACCGAGTTGGCCGGCAAAGACAAGGCAGAAAAAATGATGGCAGAACTGAATCTGTATGGATCATTCAAGAAAATGCCGGATGAGTTACGGCATACATTATTTATGTCTGAGTTGAAATTGTCGTGGGATAATAGCACCCGTTCGTACCGCTCTAACGGACCTGTTGGCTTAGGTAGTATTGATAAGGTTTCCATTAATAAAAAGATGAAAGGATTTGTCGAGATTGTTCATAAGCGTTCCGGTGATGCCTTGAATATTTACCTGGAACCGGAAGAAGGAACGTGGTATTATTTCAGTTATGCGCGAGGATTGATGCAGACCTTGTCTTCCAAAAGCGAGTACAACGAGGTGATCAACAAGCTGAAGCCGGAAAAGCGGGTTTCAAAAGTCAAAGACAAGCCTGATTTCGAATACATGGTAACTACTGATCGCGCGGTACGTAATTTCTTAAAAAGAATGCAGCCGCAACCCGCCGAAGAAGGTCAATAATCTGCCAGATTTCTTATTTTCGCAACAATTAACGCGCAAACTATCGCTACTTGCTGACATTGAACAACATATCCGGATTGTTGCTGGCTTATTTGGTTGGCGCCATTCCGTCTGCAGTCTGGGTGGGTAGGACGTTTTACGGAATTGATGTCCGTGAATACGGCAGCGGTAATGCCGGCGCTACCAACACGTTCCGAGTTCTCGGTAAAAAGCCGGGGATTGCCGTGTTGATTATGGATATTCTAAAAGGATTTCTAGCTGTTAAAATAGCGTATTTGGTGGGCGATTATGAACCGCAATCGCCGGAGTTCATCGACTTCGAACTGGCCCT
>CAINVI010000267.1 GCA_903854075.1 Candidatus Pollutiaquabacter sp.
GCTCCGATGGAGCAGCTGTTGTATCCACTGAAGGTTTTGCGATATCCCAGTTGGCACGACCGTCTTTATCGACTGAAAAATTCATTACTGCATCGTTAACGGAAACCGACTTGATTTTTATTTCTGAACCATTAATCACACTCATGACATCCAGCGTGATGCCGATGGATCCGGCAGCAATCAACGTATCGCCTTCAAAGGGAGCACCATTGATAATGGTCAATTTTTCGAGTTGAAGGGAGAGATCAGGAAAACTGCGAAGCAGCGAGAGATCGACATCGGAAAACTCCAACTTCGCCGTCAACGATTTATTGGCCTCCTGTTTAATGAGAGCGACCAGTTTATCTTTGAAGAGAAATGGAGCCGCTACTAAAAGAAAAATTACAACCAGCAGGGTAATTCCGGAATACTTTAAAACTTTTTTCATGGCTATTTCTGACGATAATATTGATCGGAAGGAGTAAGTGTTGCAGAAAGATTACGCAATAAATGGTCCGCCAGGGTTAATGCGGTCATCGCCTCTACTATGGGAACGGCGCGTGGCACGACACACGGATCATGGCGACCTGCTGGATTGATCTTTTCTGCTTGCCCGGCAGTATTAACGGTAGACTGCTCTTTCATGATGGTGGAAACCGGCTTGAATGCTACGCGAAATACAATATCCATGCCATTCGAAATTCCACCTTGAATTCCTCCGGAATGATTGGTAACGGTGCGGATTTTACCATCGGCATCGCTGATAAATTCATCGTTATGTTCAGAACCCTTCATCGAAGCCCCTGAAAATCCGCTACCAAATTCGAACCCGTGCGCAGCATTGATACTCATGCACGCAGCGGCGAGTGCCGCCGATAATTTATCGAAGACCGGTTCGCCCAAACCGGCAGGAACACCTTGAACGATGCAGCTGATTATTCCACCGATAGTATCGCCCGTTGACTTCACTTCTTCAATTCGTTGCACCATGTGATGGGCAGTTTCCGGATGCGGACAACGAACAGGATTATTATCTACCGCGGAACGATCGGGTGCAGTATTTAACGCCGGCATGACGATATCGCCGACGCGGGAAACAAATCCGGTGATCTTTATTCCATAGCGACTGAGGAGCTGGGAGGCAATTGCACCGGCAACCACGCGAGCAGCGGTTTCACGGGCGGATGATCTTCCACCGCCGGCAACGGCCCGCTGGCCATATTTGGCGTGGTAAGTATAATCGGCGTGCGAAGGGCGAAAGACGTCTTTCAGCGTATCGTAATCCGCCGAACGCGTATCCGAATTCCTGAGCAGGAAAGCGATGGGCGTTCCGAGGGTAACTCCCTGATCTAGTCCGGATAAAAACTCCACTTCATCCGTCTCCTTACGCTGGGTGGTGATCTCCGATTGCCCGGGGCGCCGACGCGCCATTTCCTGTGCTATTGCCTGAATATCAAGGGGAATTCCGGCAGGACAACCGTCAAGTATGCCGCCGATAGCAGGACCGTGCGATTCGCCAAACGTGGTAAGTCGAAAAAGGGCGCCAATAGTATTTCCAGCCATAGTGACGTGAAGGTACTTCAAGGAGGTTTTCCGCTTACATGACTACCATCAGACTTTTAACGAAAGATTGTTAATGTAAATTGAAAAAAATGATCGAAATATTCGCAATTAGCAACGTACTTTTACAAGACTTTCTGTTCAATAAATCCTTTCAAAAAAACGGTAACGACTTGGCGCTTCTACTACACAATATTCAATTTCTGGTTCATACCGAGGATGCTGTAAAAGAACGCTATTGCGGTACAGAAATGGGTAAGCTGAAAAATATTGAGCACGCCTACTTGTTAATCGATAAGGATAAGATTGCAGATTTCGGCACCTTTTCAACTGCTCGTCTTGACGAATTGAAAGTTCAATTTCCCGGGCTTGAAACTATAGACGTTGGTGGTGGAAGTGTTTTTCCGGCCTGGTGCGATGCACATACCCATATCGTTTATGCAGGCAGCCGCGAGAAGGAATTTGTTGACCGGATCAACGGATTAAGTTACCAGGAAATTGCTGCACGCGGTGGCGGCATCTTGAATTCCGCTGCACGGCTTCGTCAAGCCGGTGAAACCGAACTCTTAGAAAGTGCAACCGCACGTTTGAACGAAGTTATTAGAATGGGAACCGGTGCCATCGAAATAAAAAGCGGATACGGACTGGACGAAGAAAGTGAACTTAAAATGTTGCGCGTCATCCGTGAATTGGACCGCATTTCAGCGGTAACTATCAAAGCTACCTTTCTTGGTGCACACGCTGTGCCTACGGAATACAAAAATGACAAAGCAGGGTATATCCGTTTACTGACGGATCGATTACTACCGCGGATTGCAGAAGAGCAGCTGGCTGATTATTGCGATGTGTTCTGCGAGAATGGCTATTTCACCAAAACAGAAACATTACAAATCCTGGAAACTGCACAAAAGTTGGGACTCCGCACCAAGGTGCATGCCGAACAGCTTTCCCATTCCGGGGGCATTGAAGCCGGTGTAGCCACCAATTCTATCAGTGTTGATCACCTTGAATACATCAGCGACAACGATATTGAGTTGTTGAGAAATTCCGGAACAATGCCGGTGTTCTTACCCGGCGCTCAGCTCTTCTTAGGATTACCCTCACCGCCGGCCAGAAAGATGATTGAAGCAGGATTACCAGTAGCCATTTGCTCTGATTTCAATCCCGGAAGTTGTCCTTCGGGAAACATGAACCAGATGGTGTCACTGGCCTGTATTTTATATAAAATGACGCCGGCAGAGGCGATAATGGCTGCCACCACCAACAGTGCATACGCCATGGAGCTGAGCAATAATTTGGGCAGTATTGCCGTTGGAAAAAAAGCGAATCTATTTATCACTGCACCTCTACCATCACCTGATTATTTACCGTATTACTTTGGAGTCAATCCGGTGAAACGTATGATGTTGAGTGGTGTATTCATTAATTAATCACCCGTAGTTATTCCGCATATGAAACAATTGATTGAATGCGTCCCCAATTTCAGTGAAGGAAATGATCTAAACATCATTAAGCAAATCA
>CAINVI010000268.1 GCA_903854075.1 Candidatus Pollutiaquabacter sp.
ATCCAGGTGTGGAGCGGCCGCAGTGGTTGCAAAGAGCACTTTGGTGTAGGAAGTACTGTCTGAAAAGTGGCAGCGCACAGGAATGCCCGAAACGGTGGTGGCGGAAAGCTGCGCTTCGGTTAAAGTGATGCTGTTATTGTCCAGCAGCGGGTGGGAGCTTAGGAAGTGCTGGATGGCTGCGTGATCCTTTACGTCCACGACCAAATCGATTAACTCGATAATTTCGCATCTCCTGCGCAATGCTCCGGTAAATGAAATAGCCGACACTACACCGGCAGTCTCTATGTCATGCACGAGTTGCGTAGCTATCATTTCCGCTACGGCATAATGGAATTTCCCTTTATTCGATCGGGCATATTCAATAGCATGCCGGACTAACTCTTGTGTTTTAGCGCCAAATCCTTTCAGTTCAATAAGACGGTTTTCGTTACAGGCATACAGCAGTTCACCGACGGATTCGATTCCGAGTTCCTGCCAAAGTGCGGCAACTTTTTTCGGCCCGATACCTTTGATGGAAAGCATTTCGGCAACACCGGAAGGGGTCCGTGCTATAAGTTCGTCCAATTCGCTAAAAGAGCCGCGCTCGTTAAGTTCAACGATCTTTACTGCAAGTCCTTTGCCGATACCGTCGACTGCAGCCAGCGCTGTGCTATCCAGATTTTCCAGGGATTCCGTAGTGCGCTCCGTCTTAAACGCAGCATTTTGCATAGCACGGATCTTGAACGAATTCTCCCCATGCAGTTCCATCAGTTGCGATGCAAAACGCAGGGCGCGAGATATTTCTTTATTGGTCATCTTGATCGTTCAGGAATCGACGCGCTTCCGGAAATATAGGCTGCTTAGTGAATATTGAGCGTGTAAGGCATACGCGCCATAATTCCTTGCTGTTGGACCAGTTTTTTGATTTCAGCATAATAGCGATAGCTTTCGCCCAGCTCGCGCTTTGCGAAATAGGTCTCAGCTTCGGTCGAAAAATCTTCCATCAGCACCTCAAAAAACTCTTTCTGCCGCGGTAAGGGAACCACGCGGTAATTATCAAGACGAGCCAGCTTGGCTGCCATCGCTACGGCATCTTCTAACGTGCCAATCTTATCTACCAGTCCGATGTTGATGGCTTCCAGTCCGGTCCAAACACGACCTTGTCCGATGCTATCAACAGCCGCTTTGCTGATGCGACGACCTTCTGATACGTGGGTGATGAATACATCGTATACTTTTTCAATCTCTTGTTCAATCATTGCTCGTTCGTCTTCGCGCATCGGGCGCGTCATAGAGCCCATATCTGCAAACCGTCCGGTTTTCACCGTATCAAACGTGATTCCGAGTTTATTGTTGAACATTTTCTGTGCATTGAACATGAGTCCGAAAACACCGATAGAGCCGGTAATCGTCGTCGGCTCAGCGACAATGGAGTCGGCTGCGCACGAAATGTAATAGCCACCGGAGGCTGCATAGTCGCCCATGGAAGCAACAACCGGCTTCGCTTTTTTAGCCAGTATCATTTCGCGCCAGATTACATCCGATGCTAGTGCGCTTCCGCCCGGAGAATTAACGCGCAGCACGATGGCTTTTACTGCAGTGTCCAGGCGCGCTTTGCGAATCTCGCCGGCGATGGTCGTAGAGCCAATAGCATCTTCACCGGCTTCGCCGGAATTGATTTCTCCAACGGCATATATCACTGCGATTTTCTTGTTAGAGAATTCTTTGTCGGATTTGACGATGGCGTTATCATAGCGCGACAGACCGACAAATTTTGGTTTGCTGCTTTCTTTCCACTGGCATCTGGACTGCAGGTCTTTTAGTAACTCATCATAGTAAGCGACTTTGTCTACCATCTTCAGCGACAGAGCTGCTTTTGGATCGCGCGTAGCGAATTCGTCGGCGATTCGCTGTAATTCAGCCACAGATATGCCGCGGCTTTTCGAAATTCCGTTCAACATATGACTCCAGATGCTTCCCAACAACGCTTCCATTTGTAAGCGATTTTCAGGACTCATCTTATCGAGTAAGAACGGTTCGATAGCGCTTTTGTACTTACCATGGCGAATGATCTGAGGTTCGATTTCCAATTTTTCGAGTGCGCCTTTAAAGAACATCATCTCCGAGCCCAGGCCACGGAAATCCAAGCCGCCTTCCGGATGCAGGTAGATGCGATCGGAAACAGAAGCCAGGTAATAAGCGCCCTGCGTCATGTATTCGCTGTACGTGTAAATGAATTTTTTGGACGACTTGAAATCGATGAGTGCGTTACGGATTTCTTCGATGGTCGCCGGTGCACCTGAAACAGAAGTCAGATCAAGAAAAACACCTTTGATATTTTCGTCGCGTTTTGCCTTCTCAATGTTTTTTAAAATATCGTTCAGTCCTAGTGCTTTCAGATTTTGCGAG
>CAINVI010000269.1 GCA_903854075.1 Candidatus Pollutiaquabacter sp.
CACCTTTGAAAAAGGCAACCTGGTGGCGGATATTGCACAGCAACCCTCGACAACAACAGCGGAGAAATACAGCTGTATTCACGATGCATTAGTACTCGGCATCCGCGATTACTTTACCAAGCAGGGCTTCAAAAAGGCCATACTCGGACTTTCAGGCGGCATTGACTCTGCCGTTGTGACGTACCTCGCAGCCACCGCTCTAGGTGCACAGAATGTTAAAGTGCTATTGATGCCATCGCCTTTTTCCTCGTCAGGATCAGTCGATGATTCGCTGGCACTGGTAAAGAATCTTGGTGTTGAATCGGAAATCATCCCGATAAAATCAATTTACGATACTTTCATCGAAACACTTTCGCCGGCTTTCAAAGATCTTCCATTCAACGTAACCGAAGAAAACCTGCAAGCCCGCGCGCGCGGTGTGTTACTGATGGCGCAGTCGAATAAATTTGGCGCCATCTTACTAAACACCACGAATAAGAGTGAATTAGCGGTAGGTTACGGAACCCTTTACGGTGACATGTGCGGCGGCATTTCGGTCATCGGCGACGTGTACAAGACAGAAGTATATGAACTGGTAAAGTTCATCAACCGTAACAGCGAAATAATTCCGCATAACATCATAGCCAAAGCTCCTTCCGCAGAACTTCGTCCGGGTCAAAAAGATTCCGACTCTTTACCGGAATATGATGTACTGGATCCGTTACTATTTCAATACGTCGAAAAACGAAAAGGTCCTGACGAGTTGATTGCTATGGGGTTTCAGGAAGAACTCGTTCGTCGTGTGCTTAAAATGGTAAATACCAACGAATACAAACGACACCAGACGCCACCCATTTTACGCGTTTCTCCGAAAGCCTTCGGAAGTGGCCGCCGACTGCCAATTGTGGGACGCTACCTTTCCTGATTGATATTGGATGACTGTCAAATTATGACTCGACAGGTGTGGCGTCTATTTTGTTACGATAAAAAAAGAACCGGCACCTCCGGAATGTTGCCACACCTGATGTACCGGTTCTACTAATTCAGTGGAACGATTCCGTAAACGATCAGCTGATCGTCCAGGTCTCTCTTCCGCGAAGCAAGGCATCCAAATCACCTTCGCCACGCTTGGCTTTCATGTTATCGAGCTGTGCGATCATTTTCTCTTCGTACACTGGACGATCCTCCTGATAGAAGACACCAAATGGACGCGGTAAATGATGCTCGCCGGCAGCGCGCGGATTATCAAAGAAGCGGGCCAAAATGCCTGCTTTCACGCGATCGCGATCGTCGTGAATCCAGAGATCATTTGCAGATGCGCCTTCGTTTAGATTAACCACAATCGGCGTGAAGCCGTCGAGCTTGATGCCCAGTTCATTGTTATCACCGAAAACGAGCGGCTGACCACTCTCCATGAATAATGTTTCTTTCTTCTTGCTGGCTTTTTCAGTGAACACTTCAAAAGCGCCATCGTTGAAGACGTTACAGTTTTGATAGATCTCCAAGAAAGAAGCTCCCTTGTGATCGTTAGCGCGCTTCAGCATGGCTTGCAGGTGCTTCGGATCACGATCCATAGAACGCGCAACAAACGTTGCATCAGCACCAAGACATAATGCGATGGGATTAAACGGATGATCGACCGAGCCCATCGGTGTGGACTTGGTGACTTTACCTTCTTCTGAGGTTGGGGAATACTGTCCTTTGGTAAGACCGTAGATTTCATTGTTGAACAATAATACGTTCAAATTGAAATTACGACGTAACAAATGGATCGTATGATTACCGCCGATGGAGAGTCCGTCACCGTCGCCGGTTACCAGCCAAATGCTGAGTTCCGGACGAGTAGCTTTCAGTCCGCTGGCAATGGCGGTAGCGCGACCGTGGATACTGTGCATACCGAATGTTTCCATATAATATGGAAAACGGGAAGAGCAACCGATTCCGGAAACGAAAACAATGTTTTCGCGTGGGATACCGAGCTCAGGAATGACAGTCTGCGCTTGCTTGAGGATCGAATAATCTCCGCAACCCGGACACCAGCGCACTTCCTGGTCGGTCACAAGTTCTTTTGCAGTGAATTTATCGGGAGAAGCAGTAGTTGTTTCCATTTTATTGAGATGGAGAGTGATGTTGAACGTTGGATTATTTTTTAGACAACTCTTCGATTCGCGTTAGAATCTCTTCCGCAGAGAACGGAAGGCCTTGCACCTTATTAAATGCGATGGCAGGAATCAGGAACTTATCGCGGATCATCTTAATCAACTGACCGCGGTTCATTTCAGGGATCAATACGTGATCGTAGTTCTTGAGGAATTCCCCGAGGTTTTTCGGGAACGGACGGATATAACGCAGGTGCGCAAAGGTGACATCGATATTTTTTTCTCGTGCCTTGAGCACCGCACTCTTGATGGCTCCATAGGTGGAACCCCAACCCAGTACAAGAAGCTTTCCTTTTTCAGTTCCGATTTCGGGTTTGATCTCCGGAATATAATCGGCAATCTTTTCAACTTTGTTTTCGCGCAACTCCACCATGAACTCGTGGTTAGCGGCATCATAGCTGATATTACCGGTCTCGTGCTGTTTTTCAATACCGCCGATACGGTGTTCCAAACCTTTCGTGCCCGGAATCGCCCATGGACGGGAGAGTTTTTCATTCCGCTTGTACGGAAGGAATTTCTCGCCTTCTACATTCTTAGCGAAGTTAACTTTGATATCCGGGAGGTCGGAAGATTTAGGGAACATCCACGGCTCAGCGCCGTTGGCAATGTAACCGTCAGTCAACAACATAACCGGTGTCATGAAATCAATCGCCAGGCGGCATGCTTCGTAGGCCATATAGAAACAATCCGATGGTGTTGCTGCTGCAATCACCGGAATCGGTGCTTCTCCGTTACGGCCATATACCGCTTGTAACAAATCGCTCTGCTCCGTCTTGGTCGGAAGTCCGGTTGAAGGACCGCCGCGCTGAACGTTTATGATAACGAGCGGCAATTCCAGCATCAGCGCAAGTCCCATTGCTTCGGTCTTCAAAGCAATACCAGGACCGGATGAACCAGTGACAGCAAGTGCACCACCGAAGGAAGCTCCAATAGCGGAACAGATGCCGGCAATTTCATCTTCCGCCTGAAAGGTCTTCACATTAAAATTCTTGTGACGTGACAATTCGTGCAGAATATCAGACGCAGGCGTGATAGGATAGGTTCCGTAGAATAACTGGAGGCCGGCCTTTTTCGCCGCAGCGATCAAGCCGATAGCAACGGCCTGATTGCCCATGATATTACGATAGGTTCCAGGTGCAATTTTTGCAGGACCAATGGAGAAGCGAGAAGTAGCTTCTTCGCGGGTCTCCCCGAAATTATATCCGGCATTCAACACTTTAAGGTTGGCATCACGGATGTCCGGCTTCTTCTCGAATTTCTCGTTGATGAACTTGATCGTATGCTCCATGGAACGATTATACATCCAATAGAGATAACCAAGAACAAACATGTTTTTGGCACGATCGATTTCTTTTACACCAAGACCACTTCCGTCCAATGCGGCGCGTGTCATCTTGGTTACATCCATTTTTACGACGCGGAAGTTATCTACCGATCCATTTTCTAACGGATTGACGTCGCCATAGCCGGCGAGACGCAGATTCTTTGCATCAAAGCCATCGACGTTAACGATAATCGTGCCGCCTTTACGGATATTACGAAGGTTCGCTTTCAACGCGGCAGCGTTCATCGCTACCAACACGTCGCAGTAGTCACCGGGCGTGAAGATTTCCACGCTACCAAAGTGCAACTGGAAACCGGAAACACCGGCAAGCGTACCTTGCGGGGCGCGAATCTCTGCAGGGAAATCAGGAAAAGTACTCAGATCGTTTCCGAGGAGTGCGGCGGTGTTGGTGAACTGTGTTCCCGTCAGCTGCATTCCGTCACCGGAGTCACCGGCGAACTTGATAATTACATTATCAAGAACTTCTTGCGTTTGTGCCATGATGAATAGGGCTCTTAAATGGTGTGCAAAGATAGGAATTTCACGCGTTCCGGCCATGCCTGACCACCCGCTATTGTAGGGAAATCAGCGGTACTACATCCAGCCTTTTTCCAGGATCTCCCGGGCGTGGTACGTGATGATGATATCGGCGCCGGCGCGGGTGAACGCATGCATATTTTCCATAATTATACGCTGGCCATCAATCAGTCCAGCCTCCGCAGCCTTTTTTACCATGGTATATTCGGCGGATACATTGTAGCAGGCTACCGGCAATTCGGTGCTCATCCGTACATCTCGGATCACGTCCAAATAAGCCAAAGCTGGCTTAACCATCAGAATATCAGCGCCTTCTGATTCATCCAAGGCGGCTTCCCGGACCGCTTCCCGGCCGTTGCGGAAATCCATTTGATAGGATTTCCGATCTCCCTTTCCGGGAGCAGAATCCGCCGCTTCGCGGAACGGACCGTAATAAGCCGAGGCAAATTTTACAGCATAGGACATAATGGGCGTATCCTGAAAACCATTTTTATCCAACAGCTGGCGGATACCGGCCACACGTCCATCCATCATATCACTGGGCGCAACCATATCGGCCCCTGCGCGGGCATGTGTCAGAGCCATTTTTGCCAGAATGTCGACAGAAGCATCGTTCTGAACATAATCATGGGAAATTACTCCGCAATGCCCGTGCGTAGTATATGCGCACAAGCAAACATCTGTGATGACATACAAATCATCTCCGAAATTTTTCTTCAGCAAACGAATAGCATCAGCCACCACCGTATGATCGGCATGGGCGGAGCCGGCATCTTCCGACTTGTCCTCGCCTACGCCAAACAACAACACTTTGTTGATGCCAACTTTTAGCCCCTGCTCCACATCGCGAACAAGGGTATCGACACTGAAACGGCTGATACCGGGCATCGCATCGATCGGCTGAATCACTCCGTTTCCTTTGGTAATGAAATACGGATAAATGAACATGTCTTTGGAAAGACGCGTTTCAGCAACCAGCTCACGAACGAGTGGTGATTTACGCAAACGACGAGGGCGAGAAAGTAAGGACATACTATTGGTTTATCGTCCGGCAACAACGAACACAGCACGGGCCAGGCCGGCCTCATCAAACGTGTCCGGCATGCCCGGATGGTGAATGGAATGTTTTCGTAAAGCTGAAGCTGTTGCGTCGCCCATGGCAACGACCGTCTGCGAGGAGAGCACCGTATGTTTTTCGAAGTACGCTTCTACGTTCGACGGTGAAGTGAATACAAGAATATCCGCTGCAGGAATAGCGTCAGCATTTCGCTGAATAGTTTCGTAAACCGGCAGATCAACCACCTGATCTTTCTTCACGAATTGCTGTTGAACGGAGCGCATACTTCCTTTGGCCTGCGGAAACAACACCGTTTCACTACCAACACGAGCCGCAAATTGTTTTCCGATCAGCCGTGTGTCAGCCTGCGATCCTATGAATTCTGCACGATAGCCTTCTGCACGAAGCGCATCAGCGGTAGTCTTTCCTACACAACCGAATTTCTGTCCGTCCAGTCGTGGCTGCTGCCGGAAAAAATACTTGACAGCATTCTTACTGGCGAAGAAAATCCAGCGGCAGGCCGGCAGCGTACTAAAAGGAATCAGTTTCGTCTCAATCAACGGGCGACCGGCCACTGTAAATCCGTTTCCTTCCAGCACATTTCTGAAATGACTGTTTTCATTCACTTCACGTGTAATAAAAACAGCGCCGGGACGGACATTATTGATTCGATCAACCGTGTGTTGCGCCAACGTTTCGTAAGTCTTGGATTCCAAACAAACATTCACCGGTCGGTCCGCCCAGGTTTGGGAACGCGAAGCGCGTATGCGATACAATTCTGTTTCATCATCGTATTCAGCATAAACGCCCACGGGCATCTGACAGCCTCCTTGAAAAAGCTGGAGCACTTTTCGCTCCAATCCAATGACACGCGATACCGCTTCGTTATTTAGCTTACTAACCAGCTTTCGCAAATCTTCGTCCTGTTCGCGTACTTGAAGCGCCAGAACACCCTGCGCAGGAGCCGGGATGAATTCGCGAGGATCCAAACGTTCGACCATGAACTCGGAAAGATCGATCTCCAAACGTTCTACACCGGCAGCAGCAAGCAGTATCGCATCGTAATTACCTTCACGAAGTTTATTGATTCGCGTCGGCACATTTCCCCGAAGATCGGTTAACGCAACATCTGGTCGAAACGATAGCAATTGCGCCTTGCGTCGGGCGGAAGATGTGCCAACTACTGCCCCTTTTTTCACATGAAATTTCGCCCGTTCGTCGTAGGCCAATTTTCGAATGAGCAGCAGTTCCGAAGGGTCCTCACGATCCGACACAGCAGCAATCACCAGTCCCGGCGGTTGTGCTGTTGGCAGATCCTTATGAGAATGCACAGCCAGATCAGCGGTATTATTCAGCAGTGCTTCTTCGATTTCCTTGGTGAAAAATCCTTTTCCTTCCATCTTGTCAAACGAAAGATGTTGGATCTGATCGCCCTGCGTTTTAATGATAATAAGTTCACTGTCGAGTCCGATCTCTTTCAGCAATCCCTGTACGTAGCGGGCTTGCCATAAGGCAAGTTCGCTGCCGCGTGTAGCAATTCGGACAGTCTTCATCGTATAAATAAATAATCAGAAAACGATTAGCGTTTGTCGAGAAGGATCTCTTTGGCCATGACCATCGGTACACTGATGTACTTCTTCTCCATATAGCTGACCACTTTCTCCAACACTTCTTTCGATTGTATATCGAGCGCTTGTATTTCACGAGCGAATACTTCATTCATGGCGCGGTCGCGGATTTCACGCACCTTATCCGGCACTTCGCGCATCCGTAATTCTAAGGAGCGAGTTTTAAAAATACGGTCGAAATCAATCAGCTGCTCGGCGATGATCTGTTCCGCATATTTCAATTCAGCCTGTCGTTCGATCAGGTTACGCTCTGCCACCAACTTCAACTCTTCCATGCTGATCAGCTGAACATCGTGTTGCTGCGGAATAGCCGAATCAATGTCAGCGGGAAGCGCCAAATCAATCAACACCTTACGATCACGTTCACCGAGCAATAAGGTATCATAAAGCGAAGGTGTGATAACCGGCAACGCAGAGCCGGTGCAGGTCACGAGTAAATCAAAACCTCCGTTGTAGCTTAGCAACGTATCCAGCGCATGCGCAGTGGCACGGGCGCCTTCGTGTACCAGCATGGTGGCCAAAGCCTCCGCGTTCTCCGGAGTGCGATTGAATACAGTAAAGTTGACAAACCCTTGCTTGAGTAAATATTTGCAAAGGTTGGTGTTTGTTTCGCCGGCACCAACAATCAGTACGCGGGATGATTTCGAGAGATGAAGTGAACGCAACTGGCGTTCGGCGAGAGAAACGACAGACACCGGATTAGCCGCGATGCGTGTTTCCGTGTAAACGCGTTTGGCCGTGTTGATAGTCGATTGCACGACGAGACGAATCAAATCACCGGTTAAGCCGGCCGACTTGCATTCGTCGTACGATTTGCGGACCTGTGTAATGATTTCGCGTTCACCAACTACCAGGGAATCGAGCGACGACGCAACCCGGTATAAGTGATCAAGCGCATTTTCTCCTTCAAAGACGAGCGCGTGTCGTACAGCAAACTGCAACTCTTCTGCCGTAAATTCAGGATGAAAGGCGCGAAAAAATCGGTTCATAAAAACCTCGTCACACGTTGCATCTGTCGCGATTACGAATTCGATACGGTTACAGGTAGCGATGTACAGCAACTCGTCAACACCAGACCGGTCGCGAAGCCGGGTAAGCCGCTCTACACGCTGGTCATCCGGGAGGAAAAAGCGGTTCAGCTCCTTAAGCGGAGTGCTCTTATGCGTAAAAGCGATTACTCGTAACGGTATCAAGTCCGGAGCTAAATTTTCGGAGGCAAAGGTCACAAAATCGAGTTTTTGACTGTCACAGTTCTGTCATGAAACTGCGTTTTCAACGTGAATTCTGACAATTCTACACCAAATTTTGGTCAGGTGATATGATATTTATCATATATCAGAAACTGCAGTAAAAACGGCAGGGTTACCCGTTGCATTTTTCACGCAGCCAGCGGATATCCGCCACTTGCTTGACCTCTTCCAATTCGCGGGCAATAGCCGCCAGTTTTTGAGTTTCCCCATCCGCTTTCAGTAATAAGGCGGCGAATCGGATGAAATTCTTGTAAATCGTCCGCTGGTACGCTGACACTTGTTTGTGGCGGGATAGAAATGTCCGAAAGGAAGACGCCTGGTAAAAAAAGAGATCCTCGTCTTGTTGTTCGAAATATATTTTGAGCAAAATAGAACGGACATCGAGTGCATAAAACACATCCGTGAATTCCACCTGTTGAAACAATCGCAGTGTTGATTTATAGTCTTTCCGGAAGAAATGGTAATTGCCCATAGTATAGGTCTCGGCATTGACACGATGTTCCGGCAGCAGATATTTCAGGTGTGACGGAATGAACTTTTCCACCCAGGCAAATTCTCCTATTCGCAATGCAATCGTAACCATGTTTTTAAACTCGAAGGGCGAAAGTGGCTCATCTTCCAGCAGCGCTACATTGTCAAGCGTCAATTTATAGATATCAAAAAGCTGTTGGGTATATTCCGTCTTACCGGTATTTAGTTTTTTAATGCAGAAGTTTTTCATGTACTGGAACAATTCGCGCTGCTCTTCGAAGGGGAACTTCCATCCTTTTTCGCGCATAAATTGCTGCAAGTGCCCGATAATTTCTTCATGTTCGGGGTTTGTCAGTGAATCGTACACCATACGATAGGCGGCCACCGCCGGCTCGTCGGCAAATGGTGGAGTAGCGGCCAGCAAACGCACCTCTTCCATCAATCGCAGTTCCGCATCGACCGCCAATACGTTACGCGCGTTGATGACCTCGCACGCATGTTTAAGCTTTGCCGCCACATACCAGGCATCCAAGGATTCAACCACGCGGTTGAAATCAAGCGGCTGCTTTCTAGATTGGTTGCGGCTATCGTGCTGCAAGCGAAGCCGGGCCAACTCATAACGGAGAAGTAACCCATCCGGATCAACGGCTCCCTCCATTGATTTTTGAAGTTGGTCGGCCTCATACCGGAAGGCCTTGGGTAAATTTCGACGATTATAGGCCGTTGCAGCCAGTAAGGTACGTTGAGGCGGATCGAGGCGTAGTTCCAATTCGACCAAATAATTCTCAATCCGACGTAATAATCCGGATTCTAGCAATCGCATACGCTGGTCATCTCCTTCGAAAGCAGAAAACAACGTATTCATGGCTGCTTCGCGGGAATACGTCGACAATTCGTTCGCAACCGACAATTCCTCCAAATGAATGAGTAGCTTCACTTCATCCAAATTGGCCGAAAAACCACCCGTTTCCGCATCCCGGACCAACTGTCGTCGCTCCCGTACACTCAACCCGGAAAATACATGCTGGAGCTTGGAAAGGCTCATTTTTACAAATTAATATTATTTATAAATATAAGTTATTGTTATTCAGATTATTA
>CAINVI010000270.1 GCA_903854075.1 Candidatus Pollutiaquabacter sp.
GATTCGGTACCTCCTGGCTCGGCGATGAGATAACGACCTACAAACAGTTGTTTCCCGGCGAACGTTTCATCGGGTTGGGAGAAAAAACAGGAAATCTCGACCGCCGCGGCAACGGCTATGAAAACTGGAATACCGATGCGTTCGGCTACGGCACCGGAACTGACCCCATCTACGCGACCATTCCTTTCTACATTGGTCTTCACGACAGCTTATCGTATGGAATCTTTATGGATAATTCCTATAAAAGCCATTTCAACTTTGGTGCTTCGCAGGAGCGGTTCAGCAGCTTTACGGCCGAAGGCGGCGATATGAATTACTATTTCATCTACCGCACCACGTTGGGCGGTATTATCGAAGATTACACCTATCTCACCGGCCGTATGTACATGCCTTCCCTTTGGAGCATTGGCTATCAGCAATGCAGGTACAGTTATTATCCGCAAGAAGAAGTCGTTTCCATTGCAAAAACCTTCCGTGAAAAAAAGATACCCTGCGATGTAATTTATCTTGACATCCATTACATGGATCAGTACAAGCTCTTCACGTGGAATCCGGTACATTTCACACAACCAAAGAAAATGCTGGATGAACTAAAAGCATTGAATTTCCACACTACGATCATTGTAGACCCAGGCATCAAAACAGAAAAAGGATACAAAGCCTACGAAGATGGTTTAGCGAACGATATTTTTGTGAAATATCCCGACGGCACTAATTACTCCGGACAAGTATGGCCCGGCTGGTGCCACTTTCCTGATTTCACCACCGAGAAAGGTCGTTTCTGGTGGGGCAAACAGTTCACCGGTTATGTGACGGACGGCATCGACGGATTCTGGAACGACATGAATGAGATCGCTACCTGGGGGCAAAAATTACCGAACTTGATGAACTTCGGCTTCGACGGACATCCAACCAGCACGATGCAGGCGAGAAATGTATACGGACTTCAAATGGCACGTGCGACGTATGAAGGGACCAAACAATTAATGAACGGAAAACGTCCATTTGTACTCACCCGTGCTGCCTACAGCGGCATTCAGCGCTATTCGGCCATTTGGACTGGCGATAATTCCTCATACGATGACCATATGTTGCTTGGCGTTCGGCTGGTCAACAGCCTTGGACTTTCAGGAGTTGCCAATGCCGGCTACGACATCGGCGGTTTTACGGGCGGTAGCAGTCCACAGCTGTTTGCACGCTGGATGAGTATCGCATCATTCACCCCGTTCATGCGCGGACACTCGATGATCAATTCACGCAGCTGCGAGCCGTGGGCCTACGGCGAAGAGGTAGAGGAAATTTCCCGCAACTACATCCAGTTGCGTTATAAATTGATGCCGTACCTCTACTCCACCTTCCACGAGGCAAGTCGCACGGGCATGCCGGTTGCACGATCGCTGTCCATTTACCATCCGTTCGACGAAAAAATATACCACTGGGATTACCAAAATGAATTCCTTTTCGGTCACGGTATTTTGGTCTGCCCAACGTCTACTACACGTGACCTGGCTCGTTTCTATTTACCGGAAGGCGACTGGTACGATTTCTACAACGATAAATCCTATGCCGGCAACCAGGAATTAATCCTTTCCAACCCTATCAACCGGCTGAATGTATTTGTAAAAGGCGGCGCAATTATCACGATGCAGCCACCGGTGCAATCAGCTGCTGAAGATCCGGGCGATACGCTGTATGTACACGTTTATGCGGGAAAAACCGAAAATGCCTTTACGTATTACGAGGACGATGGCAACAGCTACGACTACGAAAAGGGAGCCTTCTTCCGACGCGAGATTACCTATAAACCGGCTACCGGAGAAATAATTTTCGCCGAACAAGAGGGAAAATCCGAATCTAAATTCGGCCATATCAAATTGATCCTACACGGCATCAAAGGCGATAACCATTCGGTCAACGGTAAAAAAACAGACAGCCGACGAGAGTATTTTAATATGCTCAATCCTATTTCCAAGTTCGATCCAATCGGACGTGCCGGAGACAGCGACTTTACCGAGAACAACGTAATCGTATTCCCAAATACCAGCGATAAAACTGTAATTCGCTTCTGAACAATCAGCTACGAGGGCGGTAGTATTCCGCCAAACCGTTAATCGGGTGGCGGACTACTTTACCTACGCGAGCTTGTTTGGACGCTCCCGTTTCACGCAGGATATCCTCGAAGCAGTGGGCGATACTACCCACGAAATGAATAGTGAGCTGCCGGTAGTCCGCATACCCGCAGACATACAAATCAAAAAATTCATCAAATCCTTTCCGGACCGTTTGCCTTACCCACGGATCATTCGGATGCTCCGACATGAACTTAGCGAACGAAGCAAGCCACACATTGGCGCCGGACTTGGAATACACATTTTCTATCATGATCTCCTTATCCATGGTATACCGCGCTTCGAAGGCCGTTCGTATCGCCGGAGGTAGAATTCCGTACAAATAATGTGTAATCAGTTTTTTACCAAGATAACTTCCGCTTCCCTCATCGCCCATAATATATCCGAGTCCGTAGTTGTTGTGATGAATAGTCTTGCCGTCAAAATAGCATGAATTACTACCGGTTCCGAGAATGCAAGCAACGCCGGGCTCATCGCCACAGGTCGCAAGGACGGAGGCGAACACGTCGTGATCCACCGTCGCTTCGGCAGCCGGAAAAAACTTCACTAACGCTTTGCGGATAATTTCATTTCGCTCCGGACTAGAGCAACCGGCACCGTAAAAATAAACGGCAGTCACCGACGAACTGGCAGCAACTAATTCCTTATTACTGTTCAACCCGCTGATGACAAAAGCTTCGTCACAAAAATAGGGATTGAAACCCGGCGTGCTGGTCTTATCGCCAATTACACCTTTATTAATCAGCATCCAATCACATTTGGTGGATCCACTATCAGCCACAAGAATCATGTTCAGTCGATATTAATATTATGGTAACAATTTTAGAAAACTACTCCACTATTCGCCGATTGAGAAAGCACCCTACCTTACAAGATATAATCCGAATTCAGGAACCGAGAACTGCGCTCTTCCAGTATTTCGGATAAGATCTTATCATTCAAATCACTTTGCTTGGCAGCAACCAATGTCCGAATGGAAAACACACGCAAAGCATCACTGACACTCAGCGTCCCTTCCGCCGAATCCTTTCTTCCGTTGAACGGGAATACATCCGGACCACGCTGACATTGGCTATTAATATTTACACGACACACCTGATTGACCAGTGGATCAACCAGTCCGACGACAGTTTCAGGATCAGTGGCAAAAACACTGACCTGCTGTCCGTAATTGGAATTCACGACATAGTCAATCGGCGTTCGTACATCCGAGAACGAAACCACTGGGACAACCGGACCAAACTGTTCTTCGTTATAAATGCGCATAGTGCTGTCAACCGGGTACAATACAGCAGGATACAACAAGCTGGCTACCACTGTTCCGCCATTTTCATTCATCACCTTAGCGCCTTTAGCACAAGCATCATCGATAAGTGATTTTAAATAATCGGTTTTACCTTTTTCCGGAAGTGGCGTAAGCATGACTTTATCCTCCCACGGCATACCCGCTTTCAACGATTTTAGCTTTGCACAGTATGTTTCAAGAAACTTCTCCCGCACCGATTCATGAACGAAAATGATTTTTAGTGCCGTACAACGCTGACCGTTATACGATAGGGAACCGGTAATGCACTCATCAACGGTGAGATCAAGATCAGCGTCCGGCATGATGATGGCCGGATTCTTCGCTTCCAACCCGAGTGCAGCGCGTAACCGGTTGGGCTGCGGGTGTTGTTTTTTCAAAATATTGGCTACACGGCTGGTGCCAATAAATGAAAGCACATCCACTTTACCCGACTCCATCAAAGCACCGCTGGTTTCCGGCCCTTCACCATAAATGAAGTTGATGACTCCTTTCGGAAAACAGTCACGAAAGACTTCCAGCAGTGGACGGTTCAGAAGCACACCGTATTTTGCCGGCTTAAACACTACTGAATTCCCCATGAGCAACGCAGGAATCAGACTACAATAAGTTTCGTTCAACGGATAATTATACGGCCCCATACACAAAGCGACGCCCAACGGTCCGCGCCGTATCTGCGCATAAACTCCCTGTACTTTTTGTATCCGCGAACTGTCGTGATCAAGCGTTTTTAACGCTTCAATGGTTTCAAAAATGTAATCTATGGTGCGATCAAATTCTTTCCCGGAATCGGCCAGACTTTTACCGATTTCCCACATGAGCAACTTCACCACTTCGCTGCGTTTCTCCTTCATGCCTTTGGCAAAACGCACCATGCATTCGATACGTTGTTTCACCCGCATAGTCGCCCACTCACCACGACCACCGTCGTAAGATCGTATAGCCGCATCCAGCGCTTCCAGGGCGGCTGCGCGGTCAAGTACCGGTTGTGAACCGATGCGCACTTGTTTCAACTCACCACCTTCCATCACATGGATCGGCGAATAGACCTCCGCAACCGGTCCGTTCCATATTTTTATTTCGCCATTGACCAGGTATTCGCGCTGTTCAATAGGAGTTGACAAGGCATAAGCCGGAGGAATGGCGGATGGCGAAGGAAAAAGTTGTCGTAATTGCTCAGAATTCATCGGTGTAGTTTTGTAATCGAATAATAATCATTGCGCCAGAATACCGGCCAATCGTATCAGGTTATTATCGAGCTCAAATTGATTCGAGGTCGCCATACGAAGGTCGGTCAATTTTATCTTATTGTCTAACAAACCTACCATTTTACGCGTTTCGCCTTGCAGGAGAGATTCAACAGCCTGACTACCCAGACGAC
>CAINVI010000271.1 GCA_903854075.1 Candidatus Pollutiaquabacter sp.
AGTTTCGGAATGCCGCCTTTGAGTTCAAGCAACATACCGGCGAGTGTGTCGACTTCCTCGTTGCCAATATCGAACATTTTTCGTTCCACTTCCAAAACGCGACAGACATCGTTCAGCAGTGTTTTTCCCTCGAAGACTACGGTTTGTGCGTCGAGTCGCGAATAAAACAACTCGTCGTCGTCGAATTCATCGTTGATTTCGCCGACGATTTCTTCCAGGATATCTTCCAGTGTGACAATGCCGGAAGATCCGCCGTATTCGTCAACCACGATAGCCAGGTGCATTTTCATCTCCTGGAATTCCTGCAGCAAGTCATTGATCTTTTTACTTTCCGGAACGAAATAGGCCGGACGCAGCAGCTTCAGCCAGTCAAATCCCGACTCCTGCTGGTCCAGATAAGGAAGCAGGTCTTTGATGTAAAGTACACCGAGTACCGAGTCAAAAGTTTCCTCGTAAACGGGTACACGCGAGTACCTGTTTTCAAGGATAGAAGGAATGATCTCCTTCAAGGTCATTTCTTTTTCAAAACCGACGACATCCATGCGTGGTTTCATGATCTGTTTTACATCAATATGCCCGAAGCGGGCGATTCCTTTAAGGATTTTCTTCTCATCCTCCGGCGTATTTTTATCCGAAGTGATATCGATGGCATGCGTCAGTTCGTCCACGGAGACTTCATATCCTTTCTGTGCCACCCGTTTATCAATCATCGATGTCATGGCAACGAGCATGGCGCTAATCGGACGAAAGGCCTTGTCAAGAAAGAAGACAGGATACGCTGCGATTGCAGAAAACCGTACAGCATTTTGTGTGGCGTATACTTTAGGCATCACCTCGCAGAAAAGTACAATCAGAAAAGTGACGGCTACTACCTGAATAAGAAAACCCAGGAATTGATGTTGGGAGAAATCGAAAAGAGAGGAAATAAGAATAGAGGAAACGACAACAATAGCGATGTTGATGAAGTTGATAGTTATCAGCAATGCGGCTAAAAGTCGCTTGGGCGTATTCAGCAGTTGATAGACGATCCGTTGTGATGTTTGCTTGGCCTCTTTCAGATGGATGAGTTGGGCCGGTGTAATGGCAAAGAAGGCGGTTTCTGCACCGGCGATGAAACCGGAGAGGAGTAACAAAACTACCAGTGCGGAACTGTTAAGAATAAAATGGAAGGAGAAGACGAAATCAGGCCGAATGACCGAAAGCGGTTCGATCAGGAAAATACTGTTTAGCAGGTTCGGGCCGGGGTCCAAGGAAAGTCCTTTTTATCTCAAATGAAGAAGCGCAAAGTTAATAAAACTTTGCGCTTCGATCTTAGAGCTTGAAAATCAGAATGGAAGATCGTCGGAACCTGACGTTGAGGCCATTTCGGCGGTAACTTCCGTGCCATTTCCATCCACACGCGGCCCGCCGCCAAGCATGGTCATATTGTCGGCAACGATTTCAGTGAAGTATTTTTTCACGTTATTCTCTTCGTAGCTGCGGGTACGAATTTTTCCCTCAATGTAGAGTTTGTTGCCTTTACGGACATACTTTTCCGCGACTTCGGCCAGGCCACGCCAGAGGACGATATTGTGCCATTCGGTTTGTTCAACTTTCTGGCCGTCGCGATTTTTATACGTTTCTGATGTAGCAAGCGTCAATTTCGCTACAGCGACACCGCCTTCTAAATACTTTACTTCCGGGTCCTTCCCTACGTTTCCGACCAGGATCACTTTGTTCACTCCGCTCATGTAATTTGGTTTTAATGGGTTTATTGATTGTATGACGATTAACGCCACAAATGTAATATACGAAAAAGCTGTTGTCATCCAACCGGTGCGGGTTCTTATAGGACGGTTGTGATAATAGAATTGACCTTGCCTGTTTCCCGGTTTTCCCTTATTTTAGCTATTAATCAGACCTTTTAATGCCAAATTCGAAGAAAGTACTCGTTTCCGGTTGTTTTGACCTGCTTCACAGCGGTCATGTTGCATTTTTGAGCGAGGCGGCCAATTATGGTAATCTTCATGTGTGTATTGGTTCCGATAAAACGGTACGACAGTTGAAAGGCCGTCCGCCAGTTAATACTCAGCAAGAACGAAAGTTCATGGTCGAATCGCTGAAGTTTGTTTCGCAATGCCGGATCAACTCAGGAAGTGGTATACTTGATTTTGAAGCGGAGCTCAATGAAATTCAGCCGGATGTTTTTGTAGTGAATGAAGACGGACACACGCCGCAGAAAGAGCAGCTGTGTAAAGTAAAAGGCATCGAATACAAAGTACTTAAGCGCACGCCTTCCGGTGGATTGCCCGTGCGATCAACTACCTCCTTACGAACCGTTTGCACCATTCCATTCCGCATCGATCTTGCCGGCGGTTGGCTGGATCAGCCGTTCGTCTCCAAGCATAGCTCCGGTCCGGTACTTACCATTTCTATTGAACCCACGATCGAATTCAATGACCGCAGTGGCATGGCAAGCAGTTCGAGGAATAAGGCCATCGAGTTGTGGAAGACGGCACTACCGGAAGTTAGTCCGCAGCAGAACGCACGTATATTGTTCAGTTACGAAAATCCTCCGGGTACGAGCGAAGTAAGCGGATCTCAGGATGCCCTTGGTATTTGCTTACCAGGATTAAATCGGCTTAACTATCATGGTGCCTACTGGCCGGAAGCGATTGTTTCAGAGCATGACGAAGGTGTGTTGAATTGGCTTGAAGATCACTTGTACCTTGTTTCACTTGGGCCGAGGAAGTTCGGTTATCAGGTATTGGCGGAAACGAATATCAGCAAATCACTGGCAGCGGAGCTGGCCAATCATGCTTCATCTTGCTGGGATGCACTCGTCAATAGAGATCTCGTTGCTGCAGGCAAACACATGATAGGTTCTTTTCGAACGCAGGTCGCTATGTTTCCGCGTATGGCCGATGATCAGTTGTTAGAACTAATCAGTACGTATGAGGCGAACGTTGCCGGTTATAAGTTATCCGGTGCCGGCGGCGGCGGCTACCTGATCATGCTTTCCGACACACCGGTAGAAAACGCGATTCAGGTAAAGATCCGTAGAAAAAATTGGGTCTGATAGCATGACGAATTCCTCTTCGGTTGCTCCACAAAATTTTCGACTTCCAGTTGCGCTCATCACTAGTCTTTTTTTTCTGTGGGGCCTTTCTTACGGATTGCTGGATGTATTGAACAAGCATTTTCAGGAAGTCCTTCAGATTTCAAAGCAGGAATCATCGTATCTACAACTGGCGTACTTCGGTGCTTATTTTATCATGGCGCTGCCAGCCGGTCGGTTCATGAATCGTTGGGGATACAAACGTGGTGTTTTGATGGGATTGCTCCTCTTTGCCGTTGGTTCATTGCTGTTTTTTCCTGCAGCTGCGGTCGTCAGTTTTCCGTTTTTTCTGTTCGCACTTTTTGTGCTGGCCAGCGGACTCGCTTTTTTGGAGACGGCCGCTAATCCATTCATCACCGTACTTGGCGATCCCCGGTCCTCCGCCTTCCGCCTTAATCTAGCCCAGAGTTTTAACGGCGTCGGTTCTTTTATTGGCCCTGTAATCGGCGGTGCGGTGTTATTCAGTGGTGCTACTTCGGGTACAGAGCTAGGACGACTGCAATACGTCTACTTACTTATTGCCCTTGTCGTAATATTGTTGGCGATGCTTATTTCACGAACAAGCATGCCAGAGCCGGGCGGAAACGGATTGGCAGCGGTCCATGATTTCCGGAGTTTGTTTCGTCAGCCATCTTTTACCGCTGCTGTAGTCGCACAGTTTTTTTATGTCGCAGCGCAAGTCGGTGTTGCTGCATTTTTTATCAATTACTGTACGGAATCGGACTTCGCCAACAGCGAAAATGCCGCCTATTTGCTTTCTGTAGCACTGGTGTTGTTTACCGTCGGACGGTTTATTGGCACCGCAGTTCTTCGTAGCTTCGATGCCGCCCGCTTATTGACTTTATATGCCATCATAAA
>CAINVI010000272.1 GCA_903854075.1 Candidatus Pollutiaquabacter sp.
GCGCAGGTAAAACCACACTGACCAACTTGCTTGCAAAAACATTGAAGTGGGAACCTCACTTTGAAGATGTTGACGACAACCCCTATCTGAACGATTTTTATGAAGATATGCAGCGTTGGTCGTTCAACCTTCAAATCTACTTCCTGAATTCCCGCTTCGAGCAGATAACAAAAATCCGCCAGTCCGGAAAAACCATCATCCAGGATCGCACGATTTACGAAGATGCCAACATCTTTGCACCGAATCTGCATTCTATGGGACTCATGACCACCCGCGACTTCAATAATTACCAGTCGCTTTTCAATGTAATGTCGAAGTTCGTCTCTCCACCGGATCTTTTGATTTATCTGCGTGCCAGCGTACCCACCTTGGTCAACCAGATTGGCAAGCGTGGCCGGGATTACGAAAACTCAATCCGTATTGATTATCTGAAACGATTAAATGAACGATACGAGGCATGGATTTCCACCTACGACTTAGGTAAACTGCTGATCATCGATGTGGATGACCTGAATTACGCCGATAATCCGGAGGATTTGGGCAAAGTAGTCAACAAGATTAACGCCGAAATCAACGGCCTTTTCTAGACCGAAACACACCTGAGATAAAAAAAGCCATCCCTGCGGATGGCTTTTTTATTGCGTAGCTCATTCCTTACTACCATTAACTGATAAACCGACTCAACTCCACAATACTGCTCTCGAAGGTGAATGCGCTATACACCACGTAATACCGGTGTGGGTCGACAGTACGGCTGTAAGCGAACTTAGCAACTTCCAGACGACTTGACTCAAAACTGAAGACTTCCAGCAAAGAGGCAACCTGTGCGGAAGTAAACCTCCGATCACGCAGTAACTGCCGCGACATCTCAACACGACTGCTCTCAAATGTTCTTCGCGCAATAGCGTCGCGCAGACGAAAAAACTCGTCGTCAGTGACCGGAAAATACGTTGATGCACAAGTCACAGGATTGAAATCATGACAGCAGTTTGCATCGGGAATATTAAACATGGCCACACTACTTACCGTTTGCATTAATCCGCGATTCGTCAATCGCATGGAAATTGCCGTCATACCTGGAATAAAGACCATGCCATCGAAAACAATGCGTGCATGCTGACCATAACCGTTTGATCGGTAGGCAAGTTTTACAATTCGCACGTGGTGATTGCCCGGCTGAAGCTCGTCGAAGTAAAATTCATTTCCGGAAAAAGATGTCCATTGGTAGTCAAAACGTACCTGATGAGCCTCATAACCATCAACATTCAAGGTAAGCGTTGAGGCAGCTAGCGCACTGGCATTGATACTGACTCCAACTAAAAATAATACCGTAATAAGAAATCTTGTTTTCATAGGAGTACCTCCTGTTCTTTTTATAGAACATACACATCCAATTCCCGTGCCAAACCCGGAAAAACGATGAATTTTACGTGAAGTACCTTTTTAAGAAGTAAAGCGAGGCCTACGCATGATAATCATACTCAAAGCGCATTCCGTAGTGCTTGTCACGCCCGCCACGCGAAGCGTCAATTTCAAAAACCTGCTCAGCGATCAACTGTCCGTCAGGATCGTACTCATAAATGTTTTTTCTGAGCAATAACCCGGTATTGTCAAAAAGCTCTTGTGTTATCATCTTATCGTTCGCGTCGTATTCGTACCGAACCGTCTTGGAGTAGAAATCTTTATACGCACGCTCCAATGCATTACCGCGATCATCATACACAGTGGTTACCGAGGAAATTAATTTCCCCTGTGTATTGGACTGAAGAGTCGACAGCTCTCTGCCCGATGCATCAAATTTCGTTATACTCGTCGACTCCAAGTTGCCATTACTGTCATACGATTTCTCTTCCACCACAAGCAATTCACCCCGCTGTGCTGACAATTCTTCCAGCAAGTGTCCGGCTGCCGCATATTTCCGGCGCTGAAGCAAATCCCCCTGTTCATCGTATACAAACTCTTCCCGATAATCCAATTCTCCCTCTTCATCGAAACGCTGAAAGGCAATTACCCGGTCTTTCTCATCGTAGGAATAAAGCAACTTCTCCCCTTCATCCTCACCGTAAACCTTTACCTCTTCAAGGAGTCTTCCTTTTTCATCACGCTTAAAAATCCTGCGCTCCGCTACGTCGTCGATAGCATAATACAATTCATGATCAAGCAATTTTCCTGCCTCAGAATAAGTATACTCGTTACGCTCTTCCAACTCTCCTTCATTATCAAACTTTGATTCCCGAAGTACATTTCCGGCCGAATCCATTTCAACCACCAGTTCGAGAAACTCATCGTCAGCTTTCATCATCAATTCCGAAAAATTAAGCGACTTGTAAAGTTGATGAAAGCGGCGAATGGTTTTGATCTGCTTATTCATAGGTAATGTATTTTATCTTAAGAAGGATTCAATGCAGGAAAGAGCCACAACTGGTGATCTGCGTTTCAAATTTTCACTTACTAACATATTGCCGCACTTCTTTCTCAGTGATTTTGGCATCACTTAAGATAACCAAACGTTCCACCACATTGCGCAACTCACGGATATTACCGGTCCAATCGATTTTTTGTAATTCTTTGTATGCCTCCTGAGAAAAAGATTTCAAGGGTATCCCGTAATCTTCACAAATCTCTTGCACAAAATGATCCGCCAGTAGTGGAATATCGGATTTGCGCTCGTTGAGCGACGGAACGTGAATGAGAATTACACTCAACCGGTGATAAAGATCTTCCCGGAAATTACCTTTCGCAATTTCCTGCCGAAGGTCTTTGTTCGTCGCTGCAATCACCCGCGGCGACACTGAAATTTCTTTTTCGCCACCGACACGTGTGATTTTATTTTCCTGTAATGCGCGAAGCACTTTTGCCTGAGCCGAAAGACTCATATCACCGATTTCGTCCAGGAACAAGGTGCCGCCGCTGGCCTGTTCAAATTTACCGATTCGCTGCTTGATCGCTGACGTAAAGGCTCCTTTTTCATGGCCAAAAAGTTCACTCTCGATAAGCTCTGAAGGTATTGCGGCACAATTCACTTCGACCATTGGTCCATTCGCATGTTGACTTTTTTCGTGTATCCAGCGTGCTACCAATTCCTTACCAGTTCCGTTGCCGCCGGTAATCAGCACGCGGGCTTCTGTCGGACCGACGCGATCAACTAGCTGTCGTATTTGCAAAAGTTCGGGGGAAGTTCCCACCATTTCACGGGTCTTGGAAACCTTTCGGCGCAATGTCTTCGTCTCTTTTACCAGCAAAGTTCGATCCAGCGCATTTCGCACCGTTACCAAGAGTCGATTCAGATCCGGCGGCTTGGCAATAAAGTCATAAGCACCTTTTTTCAACGCCTCGACTGCTGTATCGATTGTACCGTGACCAGTAATCATTACTACCGGCAAATCAGGATGAAGTTCCTGCAGTTTTGTCAACACTTCCATGCCGTCTGTCTTCGGCATTTTAATGTCGCACAAGACCAGGTCAAAACCGCCCGGAGTGGCCATACGAATACCTTCAGCACCATCAGCAGCTTCTTCTACTTCGAAATTTTCGAATTGAAGAATATCCCGCAGTGCATTTCGGATTGCTTTCTCGTCGTCAATGATAAGAACTTTAGGCATACATTTATTCGCTTTGAGCTAAGGTACGAAACTGATGCACTTCTGCTACGGCAAAGGCAGACCTTTCGCTATTCGGTAGGCAGCTCCCTCTTTTAGCGCATAAGTCGAAAGCATCATACGCTTGAATTTATACTGCTTTACAACAAGTTGCGTCGTGATACTGGCTAATACGATCATATCGACGCGCATGCGCACCAGCCCTTTCATAGCAAGCCGTTGCTGACGGGTGGAAGCAAGCAGTGCGTTGTGTAAAGTACGGTATGCTTGGAGATCAAACGTATAATGGGCTTTACCTCGCAACGGATCTTTTCCATGTAAATGATATCCGATCATGCGCGCATAGGATTCGGAAGAACCGGAAGCTCCTACCAGGAGCGTCACCGGATAATCCCGCAAAGCAGCTGTCAGCGGTGCTATTTCCTTCAGCAGATATTTTTCCAACTGTTTAACTTGCGCAGCACGAATCGGATCATCCGGGCTAAAAATTTCCAGCAGCCGGGAAGCCCCTATATCAAAACTCATTTTCCAGTAGGTACGACGTTTGTCAGCAATAATAAATTCGGTCGAGCCACCGCCAATATCCATAATCAGCACGCGCTCGTCTAGCACCGGTAAATTTTGCATAACGCCATCACGAATCAGCTGCGCTTCGCTGGCGCCACTGATCACTTGGATTACAATACCTGATTCTTGTCGGACTCGCTTGACAAAGTCAGAACCATTACCGGAGCTACGGATCGCTGAGGTAGCAAAGGCGTAAACCTCTTGAATACCATGTTCACGAATACTATCCGCAAATTCCAGAATGGCTTTTACACCCCGTTCAAATGGTTGAGGGGCAATATACCCAAGATGTATTCCTCCTTGTCCCAATTTGACCGTTTTCCGTCTTCGCAGGAGTGGCTTCCAACTTCCATTATCATTCCGCGTAGCCAGCAGCAGGTGAAACGTGTTAGTACCCAGATCAAGGACTGCAAATTTTCTGGACATCCGCCCTCTGCGATATTATTGATGAAAACGTATCCACTTCCAAAGCTCCTTGTAACTCGGCTTTTTTCCATACATCAGGATTCCAATCCTATATATTTTACCGGCCAACCAGGTGGTAAAAATAAAGCCACCTACCAGCAACACCATGGACAATGCCACTTCGTACCAAGGCACACCGAAGGGAATACGCACCATCATGACAATCGGAGAGGTGAACGGTATGATGGAGAACCAAAAGGCTATATTTCCTTGCGGATTGTTTAACACATTTATCGCAGCTACGTAGGAAATGATCAGCGGAATGGTAATCGGTAGCATGAACTGTTGTACATCCGTTTCCGCATCTACCGCAGCGCCCACTGCAGCGAACAAAGCACTATAAAGCAGATAGCCGCCGAGAAAATAAAATATAAACATACCGATCATGAGCGGAAAATTCACTGTTGCCATCATGCCGGTAACTTTAGAGAGGGCATCCTGTGGTTGAATTTGTTGCACTTCTGCATTTAACGGCATCTGTCCGCTTTGCACAACCGATTGAACCATTTCCTTATCTGCCACATCGCCGCCCATCGAAGTTCCCACCACTGTAAATATGAGCGTGGTCAAAACGACCCACAGCATAAATTGTGTCAGACCAACCAATGCCACACCAATAATTTTACCCATCATCAATTGGAACGGTTTGACCGACGAGATTATTACCTCAATAATACGATTGGTCTTTTCTTCCAAAACACCACGCATCACCATGGCACCGTAAATAAAAATGAACATATAGATCAGAAATCCACCGGCAAAGCCAAGTCCGGAAGCCAATGGTGTACTTGTTTGCTGATCTTCCATATCACGTGTCCCCACCTGAACGTTGGTCCGGATAGCGGCTAGTTTTTCAGGATCGATCCCTGCCTCAATGTACTTCTGTTCATTAATCTCTTTTTCAATAGTAGATTCGATACGATCTACCACCTCCATTCCCGGTTGCGATTCAGAATACAATACAACTGCCTTTTCCAAGGCAGAGACATTGGCGGTGGCGGGAATATAAAGGACTCCGAAATAACCGGAATCGGCGGCAGCATGACGAGCCATACGTAACGGCAATTCCGTAGATAGAAAATCTACTCGTTCAGAATCGGCAAAGCGGTCTTTAAAAACCAAAGTCTCATCGACTACAAGAATTTTTTTCTGCTCGGTATCGACCTTATCCATCAAGGCAATGGCCACAAACACACCACCCATCAGCAAAGGACCCAGAATGGTCATGATGAGAAAAGACTTCTTCTTTACCCGTGTGAAATATTCACGTTGTATGATCAGTAATATCTTATTCATGGTATAGCCGAGTTATGAATTAGGAAGGAAAACTTTTTGTGAAGCATTCACTTGCTGGATGAATATCTCACTCATTCCGGGAACAACTTCATGCAAAGCATGGACATGAGCCACAGGTAAAAGCTGCCGAAGCATATCATTGGTAGTTACGTTATCATTTAACTTTAACGTAGCTGAAAAATGATCGTCATGGGATACATTTTCAAGAATAACTGCTATTCCCGTCATTACCTTTGACAGTTCCATCGGATCGCCTGAATAATTGAGCGAATAGGCATTCGAACGAAATTGCTGACGAATAGATTTGACAGATCCGTTGAGAATCACCCTGGAGCGATTGATCAAAGCAATATGACTACACAACTCTTCGACACTTTCCATGCGGTGCGTTGATAAAACTATCGTAACCCCTTTCTGCTTGAGGTCCAGCAACTCATTTTTGATGAGGTCCGCATTGATCGGATCAAAGCCGGTAAAGGGTTCGTCAAGAATGATGAATTCCGGATCATGCAGCACTGTGGTAACGAACTGCACTTTTTGAGCCATGCCTTTGGACAACTCTTCCACTTTCTTATTCCACCATTCCTGGATCTCGAATTTTTCAAACCAATATTTAAGCCGCTTAAGAGCCTCCGCTCGCGACAATCCTTTCAGGCGAGCCAGGTAAAGCGCCTGTTCTCCCACTTCCATTTTTTTATAGAGGCCACGCTCTTCCGGAAGATAGCCCATCTTCAGGCTGTGCTCGTTATCAAGCGGCTGACCGTTAAAAAAAACCTCTCCGGCATCCGGTGCGGTAATCCGTGTTATTATGCGGATAA
>CAINVI010000273.1 GCA_903854075.1 Candidatus Pollutiaquabacter sp.
CATCAGCAGGTTGGGCAATCGAATTAGTCGAAGGTAAAGTAGCATTGTCCGGACGTTATTGCATAGGATTACCGGATTGATAAGGCCAGTCCATCCGCGATCGCATGACTTGTTCAATAACATCGCGCACACAGCCTTTACCACCGGCTATGGGTGAAATGTAATTGCTGAGTTGCTTTATTTCCGGGGATGCATCCTCCGGACAAGTGCGTAATCCTGCGTGTTGAATCACTTCGTAATCAGGAAGGTCGTCACCCATATACAGTAACTCCTCACGGCTGATTTCGTATTTACGCATGAGTTCGGTCAATACTTCCACTTTATTTTTTACTCCCAGAAAAACATCTTCCACACCCAGTCCGTTTAGCCGTGTTCGGACGCTTTCCGAATTCCCTCCGGAAATTACAAATATGCGATAACCGGCTTCCAGTGCAGCCACAATAGCATAACCGTCACGGATGTTCATGGTACGGTATTGCTCACCCTCCATGAGGTACAACATGCCGTCTGTCATCACGCCGTCCACATCGAACGCGAACGCTTTAACATTACTAAGCAGGGTTTTATAGTTTGTTTCCATACGTTAAAAATTAAAGTCGGGGTCCGTGATGTTCTTCGATACTATTGGATAATACAAGGTAGATTGCCTGTAACAACGCATCTTTCTCGAGCATCTTTAGGTGTTGTTGAAGAGTAGTAGTGTCGCCGCGTTTAGCTGGTCCGGTTTGAATTTCTTTCGGTGATGAAACCATCACTTTCGCGGCAGTTTCATTGATTAACGGCCGCAAGAGATCGAAAGGAATATTTTTCTTTTGTAACAGTTCCTCGGCGAGTGTGAAAAGATGGTTGGAGAAATTATTAACTAAAACAGCCGAAAGGTGAAGCCATGCGCGCTTGGCAGAGTCCAGATGTACAACTCGTTCGGAAATACTACCGGCTAATGTGCTTAATTTTCGTTCGCTCGCTTTGAGCCGGGCTTCAATGCAAACCGGTATGTTGGCGTAATTGACTCGCTTTCCCGCGGTGAACGTTTGTAGCGGATAGAAAATGCCGGTATTGGTGAGTTTTTTCGGGAATGCGCGCAGCGGAACCGTCCCCGATGTATGAACGACTAATTGATTGCTTAATGGTAGTTGACGAGCAAGTAGTGGTATGTCATGATCAGGTACAGCGATGATATATACGTCGGATTTTTTATTCAGATCACGTATATTCAGAACAGGCGTTGAATTATATTTTCCCGCCAGTTTTTTCACGGATTTCTCGGAGCGCCCGGCTACTTCCAGCAGCGTATGTCCATGCTGGTGAAAAGCAATTGCCAGGTGCGTGGCAACATTGCCGGATCCGATTAGCGTGATTTTCATTTACGAATTATACAGCTTTTTCTGTTTGTAGTCGTTGACGTACGGCCATTATTGTGCCGATTATCATCAACAAACATCCGATCCAAAGTATATTGATTCCGGGGAAAATGATAGCTTTCAGAATAATGAAATCCTTTTTGTTTGATTTCTTTTCGGAAACATTAATCGTCAGCTTACCACTCTGCGGATCGATCTTACTGAATTCAAACATAAGTCCTAACTCGTCGATAGCTGCTGTTTGGGTGAAAATAGAGAGGTCACGAATCAGAAAAATTGGTTCGACCGTATGCTTGCTCATGTTAAGGTCTTCTACCGTCAGTTGAGCCGCTACTGCTACGTCTCCATCCTCCAGGTGGTATTTTTCTTTTTCCAGATTTTTATTCAAGCCGTTAAGTATGACGTAACTGTTGCTGGTGAAAAAAGTATCCCCAATGGCAACCTGGTGTTCTTTTGCCGGAAGGTACTCGGTGGTATCACCTTCTTTGGATTCCATTTCCGCATAGGTTACGTGCGTATAAATGTCTTTGGACAGAAAGTGCTTGGTAGCCGGTTCGGCTACGTTGCCCATACGCTCGTTCAACTGTACCAGCGGACGTAACCGAAATGCTTTTTCTTTAACGCCGGTGCGCTCATTGACCGAGAAGTAATCGATGTTGTAATAGATGTTGACACCTTCTTTTTCTTTTCCTGCATAGGTGACATAATAATTACCCATCGGTAAAGTGTCCGACTTTTCCTCGATCATGATGTTCTCGTTGTTCGGGAAATCTTTGCCAAGGTCAATGCTTTTTACATTTTTGGAAATGACTTCTTTCTTTGCATTCGAAATCAGAGCGCCCAGGAGAATCAGTCCGATGCCGATGTGTGCAATGGTCGACCCGGATTTAGCGAACCGGCCTTTCATGCGGACGAGGAGGAATTCGGCGTTAGCTACGGCAGCGAATAAACTCGCAAAAAGTAGTACGTAGTAATGTATTCTGAGGTCACCAACTATAAAGGAGACGCCGAGCGTAAGCGAAGCACTGATGAGGAAGGGGCGGGCTAGCGATTTGCTGATCGCTGCGTTTTCGTTGTATTTATAGCGTAGGAACTGTGCAAAGCCCATCAACAGACAAACCAGAATTCCTACTGGAACTTGCCAGCGGTTGTAATGGTCAAGTACATCGGCAGGCGGCGCAAGTTTTGTTCCGAAAACTTTATTAATGACGGGTAGAGATGTGGTAAAAGTAATCTGCAAACTTCCCAGGACCAGCACCAAAATGCCGATGAACATCCAGAACTCCCGCGAGGAAAGGTGTTCTTCTTCCTGAACAGTTGGGATTTCTTTCCGGCGTAAAAAGAGTAGGACTACGGCGAGAACGAGAAAGAACAGCATATAGACCAAGAGCTGTCCGGACATGCCCAGATCGGTAAATGCATGAACTGAAGAATTGCCGAGAATACCGCTGCGCGTGAGGAATGTTGAATAAAGGATAAAGAAAAAGGTGGCTATGGCCAATATAAATGCTGACCAAAGCGAGCGACCGCGCGCCTGAAAAATGAGTAATACGTGTCCGAGTGCGACCAATGTCATCCAGGGTACGAGCGATGCATTTTCAACAGGGTCCCA
>CAINVI010000274.1 GCA_903854075.1 Candidatus Pollutiaquabacter sp.
ACTCCGAAAAAGGATGGGAAAGCAATAATGCTACAAGTGAACACGAGATCTATCATCAACTTGGCCTACCCTACCTGGAACCGGAATGGCGGGAAGGACTTTTTGAGTTTGAATGGGTGAAAAAAAATACACTGCCGGACCTCATCACGTACGAATCACTGAAAGGAACGCTGCACAACCACAGCACCTACAGTGACGGTGTTCATTCGTTGGAAGAAATGGCCGTGTATTGCAAAAGCATGGGCTACGAATACCTTGGAATTTGCGACCACAGTCAAAGTGCATTTTACGCCAATGGACTGAAGCCTGACAGAGTGCATCAACAACACGAAGAAATTGATAGACTCAATACGCGTCTGGCACCGTTTCGAATTTTCAAAGGCATTGAATCAGATATCCTGACCAGCGGTGCATTGGACTACGAAAACGACCTGTTGGCCCGTTTCGACTTTATAGTAGCATCTGTTCACTCTGTCTTGCGCATGGATGAGGCAAAGGCTACAGCGCGACTCATTACCGCCATTGAAAATCCGTATACGACAATCTTGGGGCACCCAACCGGACGATTACTGTTGGCCCGTGAAGGCTATCCGCTGGACGTAAAAAAGATCATCGACGCCTGCGCTGCCAACGGCGTTGTCATTGAACTTAATGCGAACCCATACCGATTGGACATCGACTGGCGACACATTCCTTATGCCCTCGAAAAAGGCGTTCCTATCAGCATAAATCCTGATGCTCACCGAAAGGAAGGCTTCCACGACATGCATTACGGCGTTTGTGTAGCACGCAAAGGCGGCTTATCAAAGGAAATGACTTTCAACGCACTCGATGCTGTCCAGCTACAGCAGTATTTCGAAAAGCGCAGGAAATAAAAAATCCCGCGCGGCGGGATTTTTTATAATAAGTATTCGATTTATTATTGATCTAACTTTTGAGGCTCTTCCGGCGCGGATTTGGTTGGCTTAACCTCCTCCTTGGAGGCGTCGCGAACTTCCCGTTCTATTCCACTCATGGCATCTTTGAATTCCCGCATTCCTTTACCCAATCCTTTGGCCAATTCCGGAATCCGCTTAGACCCAAAAAAAAGTAACACGACCAGCAGGATGGCAAACATCTCACCTCCGCCCACGTTGAGAAACAAATAGAATGCTGGAATCATGCTATAATTGAATTGGACCACAAAGGTACGATTTAAAGATGAAGACCGGATGTTGAACTATATAGAGAAAGCAAAAAGCCGGCTTTTGCCGGCTTTTTGAGGTATTTCAAAGAAGGGATTACTTCTTCTGTCCGCCGAGCTTCTGGAAATCGATTACGATCGGAGTTGCTATACAGATAGAAGAGTAAGTACCGATCACGATACCGATCAGCAACGCAAAGGTAAATCCGCGGATCACCTCACCACCGAATACGAAGATCGCCAAGAGTACGAAGAAGATCGTTAGGGATGTATTGATCGTACGACTAAGCGTGGAATTCAAAGCATCGTTGATGACTTTTTTCTGGTCAGAAGCGTGATGATGAACGCCCACGAATTCACGAATACGGTCAAACACCACGACGGTATCAGTCATCGAGTATCCCATAACCGTCAGAATCGCCGCAATAAATGCCTGGTCGATTTCAAGAGAGAAAGGAAGTACTCCGTTGAAGATGGCAAAGAATGCGAGTACCACTACCGCATCGTGCAACAACGCAGCCACCGCACCCAGACCATACTGCCACTTCTTGAATCGAATGAAGATGTAGATAAACATCAGCGCACAGGAGATGAGGATTGCCCATACCGCCGACGACTTGATGTCATCTGCAACGGTTGGTCCAACCTTCTGTGTACTCAATACTGTGTACGAATTTCCGGTAATCGACTTCAAACCTTCGTTCAGCTTGTCCGCTACCTGTTGCTCTGCATCCGCCGCCTGATCGTCGATCAGGTAGGTGGTGGTGATCTTCACCTGGTTGTTATCACCGAAGGTCTTGACTTCCGGAGATTTGGTAAGCGGGGTCTTCAATGCATCGATGACTTCTACCGTTGAAACCGGTTTCTCAAAGCGAACCACGTAAGTACGGCCACCTTTGAAATCCACACCAAAGTTCAGGCCTTTGGTTGCGAACGCTGCGACACCGGCAAGAATGATGAGCGAAGAGATAATGTAATAGACTTTACGCTTGTCAACGAAGTTGATATTGACATTTTTGAATGCGCCTTTGGAGAAGTTGTTCCAGAAACGAATCTCCTTGTTACGATCCATCATCCAGTTGAAGATGAGTCGGGTGATGAAGATAGCGCAGAACAAGGAAGTAAGAATACCGATGATCAACGTGGTTGCAAATCCTTGAATCGGACCGGTACCAAAGGTGTAAAGAATGATACCGAGGATGAGTGTCGTTACGTTGGAGTCAATAATGGAGGAATAAGCGTGCTTGAAACCATCGGAGATCGCCAGTCGGCCACCTTTACCCAAGGCCATCTCTTCACGTACACGCTCGAATATCAGGATGTTCGCATCTACCGAAAGACCAATGGTCAATACGATACCGGCGATACCCGGAAGTGTGAGTACAGCTCCAAGTGAAGCCAGTATACCCATGATGAAAAACACGTTGGCAAAGAGTGCGACGTCGGCAACAATTCCGGCGTTACTGTAATAAGAGACCATGAACAATAACACCAGCAAGAGGGCGATAACAAACGACATCAAACCGGAGCTGATGGCTTCCTTACCCAGCGTAGGACCAACCACCGTATCTTCCACGATACGAGCCGGAGCTGGAAGCTTACCGACCTTCAGGATATTGGCCATATCCTCCGCTTCTTCCAGTGTGAACTGACCGGTGATACTAGAGCTTCCGCCGGCAATTTCACCCTGAACAACCGGATAAGAGTATACATAGTTATCCAGTACAATCGCAATGGATTTTCCAATGTTATCGCGGGTCAAACGCTTCCAGACACGAGCTCCTTCAGCATTCATGCTCATGCCGATTTCCCAGTTGTCGGAAAACTGACCTTTTTGCTTACGGGCATCAACGACTGCAGAGCCATCAAGCGGAGCTTGCTGATCACGTGCCGGCATGCGGATAGCAATCAACTGCAATACTTTTCCGTCTTTATCAATCGGCTTTACAGACCAAAGCGGCATGAAATCTTTAGGGAATTTAGCACGCACCTGCTCCATCGCAAAGTATGCATTCACTTTGCCAGTATCTTTAACCAGCGAAGCTCCGATTACCGGACCTTTGCTAAGTTCTGATTGACCTTGTGCATTCTGCATCACCGATGGCGTTAACACACCGAAGAGCGGATTCTCACGAGCAAAATCCTCAAAGGTCTGCTGTGCTTTGGACGTATCGCTCTTGGTGGCTGTATCCGCCTTATTAGAAGCCAGCTGTTCAGTCAACGATGACTTCGAAGAATCGGTAGTCGCCGCCAATGAATCACCGGCCGCTTTGAGCGTATCGTTACGCACCGCAAGAGAATCCATGACCAGAGCGGTAGCAGCCGTTTCGCCGGCACCAACGATAAGTTTAAGCGCTTTATTAGCTTCTTCCAATCGCGGATAGATATCCATGTTGTCGTAAGTCTCCCAGAACTCGAGCTTAGCGGTTCCCTGGAGGAGCTTACGTACACGCTCCGGCTCCTTGATACCCGGAAGTTCAACGAGGATTCGTCCATTACCGAGCTTTTGTACGTTAGGCTGCGTAACCCCGAACTTGTCGATACGGGTCTTGATAATCTGATACGTACGGTCGAAGGCTGCGTTCGCTTCCGTCTGGATCACTTGCTTAACTTCTTCGTTGGAAGAATTGAAGTTGATCTTTTCGGAAAGTTCTTTGGTAGCAAAAATCGCAGAGAGCTTGGCGTTACCGTCCAGCTTCTGGAATTCATCTACGAAGAGCGACACGAAATCTTTCTGGGAGCTGGACTGAGCAGCAACCGCATTTTGCAACGCTTTGTTAAACGTAGCATCGTTGCTGTTGTTAGCCATGGAGCGGACGAGGTCAACGAGGGAAACTTCCAACGTTACGTTCATTCCGCCTTTAAGGTCAAGGCCCATGTTCAATTCGTTTTCCTTACATTTTTTGTACGTGAAATCGAAAAGCGGGTAGACCGGCAGCGTATTGATAGAATCAAGATACGCGCGCTCTTTGGCAACGTCACCGTTTGCATATTCACGGGCATCGTTTTCTACACCTCGCGTGACCAGCGTGAAAGACAGCTGATAGAGGCACACGAGCGCCAGCAGAACAGCAAATAGTTTAATGGCACCTTTACTTTGCATGGATGTTAGGGAATTTGAATAAAAATGCGTTTTTAAAAATTTTTGGAGGTGCAAAGATAGAATTTAACGGGAAAATTCCAATCAAAACTAAGGTTCCGGGATTAGAAATTGGCCCGGATTGATGGGTTCGTAATGGACGGGATTTCGAAATTTTACCTTGCCACACCAACGGCAGGATGCACTTGTTCGGCCTTTGCCGACTGAATGTTACGCGAAACAACGGAAATCGCAAAGAAAAGGGCGATATAAAAGAGCACCACCAGTAAATAATTGAGCACCGGACCGGCATCAAGGCGACGTAAAGACTTCATATCAGGCATTTTCTGCAGTATACCACTACGCAGGAGGTCATGCAGTTGATAATCGACCGCTCTCTTTCGCTTGTAAGGTTTTGGGCATCGATTTACCGAAAACAGCAGGGAATACACGGGAAAATGGAGCAAAAATGCTACCTTTGCCTGCCCAAAAAAGGTATTTCTATGGCATTTGATATTGAAATGATTCGCGCGTTCTACAACCGTATGCCGGAACGCATCAGTAAAGCCCGCCAACTGGCCGGTCGTCCACTGACCCTTACCGAAAAGATACTTTATGCTCACCTGGCCGAAGGAATGCCTTCTCAGCAATACCAGCGTGGCAAATCCTATGTCGATTTTCACCCGGATCGTGTGGCCATGCAAGACGCTACGGCACAGATGGCATTATTGCAGTTCATGCAGGCCGGACGCCCTAAAGTTGCCGTTCCTTCCACCGTCCATTGCGACCACCTTATCACCGCCAAAACAGGTTCTTCCACGGACCTCGCAATAGCGGAAAAAGAAAACGAGGAAGTCTACAACTTCCTAAGTTCCGTTTCCAATAAATATGGCATTGGCTTCTGGAAACCAGGCGCCGGTATCATTCACCAGGTCGTACTGGAAAACTATGCCTTCCCTGGCGGAATGATGATTGGAACAGATTCTCACACGGTGAACGCAGGCGGACTTGGTATGCTGGCCATCGGTGTTGGTGGTGCCGATGCTTGTGACGTAATGGCCGGACTTCCTTGGGAACTCAAATGGCCAAAACTCATCGGCGTCCGACTGACGGGAAAAATGACGGGCTGGACAAGCGCTAAAGATATTATCCTGAAAGTTGCCGGACTGCTGACCGTGAAAGGCGGCACCGGTGCTATTGTGGAATATTTTGGTGAAGGCGCACACAATATGAGCTGCACCGGAAAAGGAACCATTTGCAATATGGGTGCTGAAATTGGTGCAACGACGTCCACGTTTGGCTATGACGACAGCATGGAACGTTACCTCCGCTCTACCGGTCGAGCCGATGTGGCTGATTTAGCCAATACCATCCGCGAACACCTGACGGGTGATACAGAAGCTTATGCGCAGCCTGAAAAATATTTTGATCAGGTCATCGATATCAATCTTGATGAACTTGAGCCGTACATCAACGGCCCGTTCTCTCCTGACCTGGCTACTCCGATCAGCAAGATGAAAGAAGTAGCTGCCGCAAACGGCTGGCCTAACAAGGTGGAAGTGGGACTGATTGGTTCCTGCACCAACTCTTCCTACGAAGATATCAGCCGTGCTGCATCACTCGCACAGCAAGCCGTTGACAAAAAATTATCACCTAAAGCAGAGTTCACCATCACGCCCGGCTCCGAGCTGGTTCGATTCACTATCGATCGTGACGGAATGATTGACACCTTTGAAAAAATTGGCGCCAAGGTTTTTGCTAACGCTTGCGGACCGTGTATCGGAATGTGGGCTCGCGCCGGTGCAGAAAAGCAAGAAAAAAACACCATCATTCATTCCTTCAACCGGAACTTCAAAGCCCGTCAGGACAGCAACCCGAATACGTATGCGTTTGTTGCATCGCCGGAAATCGTGACAGCATTGGCACTTGCCGGTGATTTGGGTTTCAATCCGCTGACGGACACCTTGACTAACGCCGATGGCGTAACCGTCAAACTTGACCCTCCAACCGGGCAAGAATTACCGGGCAAAGGATTTGCTGTTGAAGACAACGGATATCAGGCGCCAGCTGCCGACGGTTCGGCCGTTAAAGTTGCTGTAGCTCCTGACAGTAATCGTCTTCAACTACTTGACCCTTTTGCTGCCTGGGAAAGCACCGATATCAAAGGTCTGCGCCTGCTTATCAAAGCAAAAGGAAAATGCACCACCGACCACATTTCTCCTGCGGGTAAATGGTTGAAGTTCCGTGGCCACCTAGACAACATCAGTAACAACATGCTGACCGGTGCCACCAACTTCTTTAATGACGCCACCAATTCCGTGAAAAACCAATTGACTGGCGCTTACGGAGAAGTTCCAACTGTTCAACGCGCTTATAAGGCAGCAAACATCGGTTCCATTGTGGTGGGTGATGAAAACTACGGAGAAGGCTCGAGCCGCGAACATGCCGCCATGGAACCACGTCATTTGGGAGTACGCGCTGTATTGGTAAAATCATTCGCCCGTATCCACGAGACCAATCTCAAGAAGCAAGGTATGCTGGCACTTACCTTCGCTAATCCAGCCGACTACGACAAGATTCGCGAAGACGACACCTTTGATATTACCGGCTTAACAACCTTTGCGCCGGGCACGCCGCTCAACCTGTTAATCAACCATCAGGACGGAACATCGGAATCAATTGTGGTCAATCATACCTATAATGAAAACCAGATTGAATGGTTCAAAGCCGGCGGCGCACTGAATATCATCCGTGCTGCCGTGAATAATTGATACTTGAATAAGACGACTGGACCCCGGCACCGGCCGGGGTCTTTTTTTTATCCTTACATTCCATAAAAATTTTCAGTCGATTGTCCTCCAAACGACATACGATAGCAATTATCGGCGGCGGGTTTTGCGGCGCTATGACAGCGGTGCATTTGCTGCGTTCATGGCCTGCACATGTTTCAATTTTACTGTTCGAATCAACTAATGAGCCCGGCAAAGGAGTTGCTTACACAACCAACACTTCCGGCCACCTGCTGAATGTAGCTGCCAGGAACATGAGCGCATTCCCGGAAGAACCGTTGCATTTTGTTCACTGGCTGAAACAACTTCCGGAATACCACTTACGCAACGAAGAGGAGATTGGACAATTGTTCGCTCCCCGACTATTGTTCGGCCGCTATATCCAGGAGATTTTACAACGCACTGCGAACGAACATCCTGATTTGATATCTATTATTAAACAACGCGTCACCTCCTGTAAGAAAAACGGCGACGAGTTTATTTTACAAACTGCCGCAGGTAACAGTTTTTCCGCCGACAAAGTAGTACTTGCCACCGGAAATTTTCTGCCGGGTAAACCGAAAGGAATTCCGGCCAGTTTTACGCTAAGCACCCGGTATTTCAAAAACCCTTGGGACCCTTCGGCGGTGAAATCCACAGAGGACAAACATCCGGTGCTGATTGTTGGCACCGGACTCACCATGGTAGATGTTGTGATTGGCATCACCGAAAACAAACCGCAGCAGAAAATCATCGCCCTATCTCCAAAGGGTTATGAGATTCTTTCGCACAAACAATACGGTCATCAACCTGCTATATTGGAGGAGTTGCATCCTCCCTACCGACTGGACCAACTTGTAACTATTTTCAGAAAACAAATTAAAGCGGTCTAGAAGCAAGGCATTACCGGGGAAGCTGTCGTAGACGCCGTTCGTTCCCGCACGCAGGAAATTTGGCGCGCACTTACGCCGGCAGAAAAGAAACGATTCCTCTCCCACTTGCGACATCTGTGGGGTTTGGCGCGTCACCGGTTGCCAGCCGGCATCCACTCTATAATACGTCAATTACGTGAACGCGGTCAATTGACCATTATCCCCGGAAGGATTGTAGACGCACACGAGATCGATGGCGGTGCTGTTATCACTTACTACGAAAGAAAGACCAATTCGGTAAAAGAACTACTGGTTTCACGAGTCGTTAATTGTACGGGCCCTCAGACCGATATTCTTCGCCTGGACGACCCATTGTTTCGACAACTGTATGCTGATGGAATGGTAATGGCTGATCCTTTGGGTATGGGTATCCGTTGTGATGAAGCCGGCCGTCCGTTGCTTGCTGACGGTTCTGTTACGCATAATCTATTCGTGGTTGGTTCACTACTGAAAGGCGACCGCTGGGAAAGCACGGCAGTGCCGGAACTTCGAATGCAGGCACGTGAAATCTCCAACCGGATTTTCGAATAATAGTCCGTATTAAACAAAACAGGCTGGTTAACGTTTGTTAATTGCACACGTTTCTGACAAAGATTACGTTCGAATAACCAATGCGTCCAATGAAACCTAAACTGGCCTTCACGTTGATATTAACCTGCCATTTGCTAATGGCTTGCGGCCAATCCTCCTCCCGTCAATCAACCAGCGTACCAACACCGATAACCATGAACGAACAAACTATCCCCTCTAAAGAAGAACTGAAGCAACGATTGTCACCGGACCAGTGGTATATCACCCAGGAAAAAGGTACGGAGCGTCCGTTTACCGGTGAGTTTTGGGACCACCATGAAAAAGGAACATACTCCTGTGTTTGTTGTGGACTTCCTTTGTTTCTCTCCGATACCAAATTCGACAGTGGTTGCGGTTGGCCAAGTTTTTTCCGTGTGATCAAGAAAGAGAATGTAAAAGAGACGCTGGACAAAAGCCACGGTATGATCAGGACAGAAATCAACTGTGGACGCTGTGGTGCACACCTTGGACATGTGTTCAACGATGGTCCTCCTCCTACCGGTCTTCGCTATTGCCTCAATTCCGGTGCGATGACATTCAACGCTGAAAAGTGATCAGTGAACTACCTGAAATGACCGGACGATACTTTTCACGGAGCTGACCACACGAATAAAATACATCCCTTCCGCCAGTTCACCCGTTGGAATAGTCAGCTTATCATTCATTAATACATGTTGGGTAATAATTCTCCCCTGCAAGTCGAACAGCTGAACCAACGGAGAGCCCGAAAAAGCATTCCTATTTACTACAACGTTAAGTTGGCCCTGCGTAGGATTAGGATACAGCAAGACAACTGTTTCATTGCCGTTTAATTCCTGTACAGCCGCGATTCCATCGTGCTGATACCACAATGAAACTCCGCCGGACGACTGTCCGACCACCAGATCAACGAATCCATCGTTATTCAAGTCGCCACCGCCTACTGAAACATTGAAGCGAATCCGTGATGATTCTGCGTTTTCATACAAGGAATCTATCAAGGTATAATCGCCAAGTATATTTCCATCAATGTTCCCGTAGAAGTAAACATTACCATCCATATTGGACGCCGCCAATCGGTAGACACCCGCACTATCGTAGAAGAACGGAACGGCATATCCATCCGCAAAACCTTGTACCTGTAAGACTATACCACCCAGCGTATCCTCCGAAGGTTGGTTAGCGAAAAAAGCAGCAGATGCTGTTCCGATGTTTTTATAAAAATTCAAAAAGCCATTTTTCTCTCCACAAACGAGGTCAAGTTTACCATCTCTGTCAAGATCAACGAGCTGCGGCGTGCAGTTATTGCCGACATCAATTCCCATATAGTTGGCCGCAGCGAGCACATAAGCCGGAGGATTACCGGAAGCAGCAGTGTTGGAGAAATGCTGCAGCCTTCCATCCTCGGTACCTAGTAGTAAATCTTTATCACCGTCGTTGTCCAAATCACCGAAGGCAGGATAAATCGTTGAACTGTATCCGAAAGTGCTAATGTTCGCAAGATCATCTGTAATGAGATCGAACACTGGCGCAGAAGTCGTGCCGGTATTTCTAAAATAAAATAGACTGGTCCTATATCCGGAAGTTGCCGTGTCGTAGACAGCTCCAGCAATTATCATGTCCGGCTTGCTATCATTATCATAGTCAGTTACGACAGGTGCCGCATTTTCTCCAACATCAATCATTTGATCTTGTAAAAAAGAAGTACTGATCCGATGGAAAGAAGGTGACGCTGCTGAACCGATATTTTTATACACCCATTGCGCGGATTTATTTTCATATTCGTTTGGCGAAACGATTAGATCCCTTAATCCATCATTGTCGACGTCGATGTAGGCGTGATAATGGAAGCCGTTGAACACTGCAGGAATATCATAGCCTGGAAAATTTACATCTTGCGAGTCCATAAGTGCTACGATAGGAGTTCCGCCATTTCTGACCATCAAAGTAGTCAAGGCAGAAATATCACCGACGAGGAGATCTTTATCCAGGTCGCCATCCAGATCAAGTGCAAAAATACTCGTTACCGTATCATCGCGTTTAGCCGGTTCTACTTTGGGCTCCAGTGTACCATTCAAAAAAGGCGTACTACTGGTTCGGCACGGACAATTGAAGCAACCGACTTCGTTAGCACCTCCCACCTGAAACGCGAAATTTCCCCAGCAGGCGTTGGCAAAGGAGAATTTCAATGAATCACATCGTCCGTATAATTCCATAGACTCGTTCTTATGAAGAATCACGCGTCCGTCTGGAATGGAATTATACCCTAGAATATCCATATCACCGTCGCCATCAATATCCTCTACGGCCGGTATTAGAACGCCAGAAGCAAAAATCGGGAATGTGGTAGTACTGAATGACTCCTCCAAGACCGGATCAACCAGCGTGAAGCGCAATCCCAATCCTGTGGAATAGTCATTCCGGTAACAAGCAATGCAAGCCGGATTAAGCGGAGAAAGTGTAAACAGGTCTTTTTTTCCGTCGCAGTTATAGTCATACACCAACAACCAGCGGTTGATGGCCGGAAAGCGAGAAGCGATTTCAGGGTCATAATGCCAGGCCGATAAGTTCGAACTGCCGTCATTGATATAACATGTCAAACGATTATTGACGCGATCAAAACACACTAAATCATCCACAGTATCTCCGTCCAAATCAATCGCGTTAAACATGGGATAATTAATGCCACCGGACCAACTGTTGGATAACGGTTGTCCATTAATAAAAGCCGATACAGAATCAACCCTATCGAAACGTACCTGTCCATTGCTATTCGATACAGTTACGAGAAAAAGTACTAGGTAGTGTAGAGCGACAAAAAACTGTTTTTTCATACTTGCTAAGATACGCATCCGACAGCTCCAAAATGTAGTCCAATTGTCATAATACAAACAAGAAAAATAACAGCAAACTAAACACTACACGGCGTCCGTTCTGATAGTTGATGATTTTATGGTAATTTTACCGGAAACCACCTACTTCCATGCCTTCTTTCGATATCATTTCCAAGACGGACCTACAACGACTCGACAATGCCATTAACACGGCCACGAAGGAGATACTTAACCGTTTTGATTTTTCAGGATCCAAGACCAGCATCGAGTTGGATAAAAAAGCCATGTCGCTTCATATTGTAACCGAGGATGACATGCGACTGAAAGCCATTGAGGGTGTTATAATCTCTCGCATGGTGAAGCAACAACTTGAAAGTTCAAGTTTGGACTTTGGCAAAGAGTTGTATGCGAGTGGCAACATGATAAAGAAAGACATCAAGATCAAGCAGGGAATTGACAAGGACACGGCAAAAAAGATTGTTAAAATCATCAAGGATAGTGGCTTAAAAGTACAGGCCTCGATTATGGACGAACAAGTACGGGTTACTGGAAAAAAGATCGATGATTTGCAGGACGTGATTGCGCTAATGCGTAAGCAGGACCTGGGTATTCCACTACAATACGAGAACTTCAGAAGCTAAGGCCAATTTTTGTCGCCCCTATAAAAACCTGCTTCACCAATACAGAATGTCATTTCGCCAAATAAGGCCTATGAAAAGCCTTGCCTAGCAAGGATTTCGGCGTTTTTAGAGCCATATTGCATAACTACCCGCATTACGGGTCGGCTCGGTTATTGGCTGTTTGTCAGTAACTTGACTTCTGCTTTTTATTATATCAAAACACACGCATGAAATCAAACTTACTACGTTACCAATTGGTATTGGCACTACTCTTGTCTACCGTGCTGGAGGCCCATTCACAAATTACCACGTATGTCACAGGAACTAATTTCTGCGCAGGGCAAGGAGTTACTGTAAACTTTAACGCTCCGAATGCCAACCTGGGAAATATTTATACGGCCGAATTGAGTGGCCCAACAGGTTCGTTCCTGCAAGCACAACCGATCGGATCATTGATGGCCGATACGGGTTATTCAGTCTTGCAGGGATCAATCTATTGTAGCATTCCTATGCAGGTGGTTCCCGGATTTGGCTACCGCATCCGGATTACCGGAAGCAATCCAATAATTGCAGGTACAGATAACGGATCCAACCTTTCCATCGGTGCCCCGAATATTGTTATCTCGAGTGTTACAAACGTTTCTTGCTTTGGTGCTTCCAATGGCAGTGCTACAGTGACTGTCACCAATCCGGTACAAACCGGCAGCTACTCGTATTATTGGTCCCCGGGCAACCCAAGTGGCTATACGTCTCCAACTATTTCAAATGCTGCACCAGCCAACTATTCTGTTGTAGTTATAGATCCCTTTGGATGTTCCAGTACAGCACAAGCTTCCATTTCGCAGCCTACGGCCATCCAATTTCAAACGCCGGTCACTACTCCACCTATTTGCTCCGGACAAGCATCCGGTAACATTTCAATTTTCAACGTAACTGGAGGCAGCCCTTTTATTAATAATGATCCGTATATCAATAGTCCTTTCGTATACCAGTATTCACTTTCCAGTGGAGCATCTGTAATCGCTACCAACTTTAGCGGAAGCTTTGGCGAGCTCGCTGCTGGAACTTATTTCATTACCATAACAGACTCCAACAGTTGTAGCGCAACAGCGAATGCAGTACTTAATGATCCGCCGGTGTTATCCATGGATATTATTCCTGATACACAAAGCGTTTGCTCCGAAACAACAACAGGAGCTGTATCTATCATTGTTAATGGCGGTGTCACTCCGTACACGTACGATTATTTTGACACATTAAATCTAGGCGTTGGAACATATAGCTATACCGTAGTGGATTCCGCCGGTTGCGCCTTGACACAACAAGCACTTGTACTTGACAGTATCTGTAGTACAGGCACTATAACTACCCAAATCCAATCGCAGAGTAACATCTTTTGCGCAGGTGACGGCTCTGGATTAGGTGGCGGTGTAGCCGGCATTCCGGATAATGCGAGTTTCACTGTTGCCTTTACCTCAACACCGGTAAATCCCGGCAATATATTCATGGTTGAATTGAGTGACTCACTCGGAATTTTCAACCAGTCGAATGTGATTGGAATGTTGAATACCTCTACTTTATCTCTTGGAAACGGAGATACCATACCATGTTCCATACCTGCAGGTACAACGTACAGCAATTTCTATAGAATTCGTGTTGTAAGTACAGATCCTTATGTTATTGGTAGCGACAATGGTGTAGATTTAACAGTATTACATCCAGAGGTCAGCGTTTCGAATTCTATACAACCGCTGTGTTCTTATTCTGCGGGCGGCTCGGTTACGCTGGCCATTTCCAATGCTAACGGTATTTTTTCTCAATCGTGGAGCGCAAATGAAAATACGATCAATCTTAGTCCGGGAACGGTTACCAGTACGGGCATAAAGAGTTATTCGATTAGCAACAGCAATATGCTGGCTGCCATGTATCAAATAATCCTTACAGATAGCAACTACTGCCCGTTCTCCATCAATTATAATTTGGAGTCGCAGTCCTCATCCATCTTTGCCGGCGAATTACTTGAAACGAATCCCTCTTGCACAGGATTAGAGAACGGCAGCATACATTTGGTAGAGGCTAGTGGAGGAACTCCGTACACCAGCAGCAACTATCCTATGGGTTATTTATTTACCCTGGTAACGCCATCAAGTCCACTCACTAATGCGTCTGGTATTTTTGACGAATTGCCGGAAGGATACTATAGCTATTTCACATCGGATTCAATAGGCTGTCAAAGCGATACACTGCCAGTATCTTTATTGATTTCGAATCCGCTGACATTATCTGTCACTCCTGATAGCCAGGGCGTTTGCGTTTCTGCAGTAGGCACTGTTAGTTTATCGGCCGTAGGCGGACAAGCCCCGTATGCCTTCAGCGGAGCTGATTCCACAGATCTTCAAGCAGGAACCTATACGTACTTCGTTATAGATGAAACCGGCTGTACCGATACAGCAACAGCAATCCTGACCTCTTTCCAATGTATTGAAGCTACCATTGCACCGCCCGATAGCGGTAAAGTTACTTCATCGCTGGGCGCTGAACTTCTCTCCCTCTTTGAGGCGGCCGACTCAACCTCCGGTAGTGTACCGACGAGTGCCATTGACTCTACCATTTACAATGTAATTGGAAATAGCATTCGTATTGAAGTCATCGCCAACGAAACCACGTATGACACGCTGTTGGGATTATTGCAACAACCCTATTACGGAATGACCGAACTCGTGGACAACGGCGAAGGCTCGCTCGTCATCACCGGCTCTTTCCCTATTGCAAACTTATGGAAGCTGGAACCGATCTCCGGCCGTTTCAACCTAATTAATTTTATCCGTCCGCTATCTCCACCGGTCAGTAATCAAGGTCTTGTTACGTCACAAGGCGACTCTGCCAGTCGTGCGGTAGTTGCAAGAACTTTATTCAATGTCGAGGGCGAGGGTATAAAAATCGGTGTCATCTCTGACAGCTATAATAAAGCACCGGGTAATCCGGCTGCTGTAAACGTAGTCAATGGCGATTTACCAGGTGATCCTTCAAATAGCATCAATCCATATTCGGTCGAAGTATTAAAGGATTATATCTATGGTACAAAGACCGACGAAGGCCGCGCGATGCTACAAATTGTTCATGACCTCGCACCGAAATCGGAACTGGCATTCCGTACAGGATTTATCAGTTCGGGCGATTTTGCTGAAGGTATATTTGAGCTGGCTGAAGCCGGCTGCGATATTATCGTCGACGATGTGACATACATTACAGAGCCCTACTTCAAAGACGGTGTTATTTCAAAGGCCGTTGACTCTGTAAAATCGGCCGGCGTTTCCTATTTCACTTCAGCAGGAAATTTTGGCACGGCATCTTATGAAGGCATGTTTAGTCCGGTAGCTGCTCCCACCGGCTACACCGGTTTTGCCCATGATTTTGGCGGAGGCGACATTCAGCAACAAGTCACGTTGAATCCGGGAACGTACACCATCGTTCTGCAATGGGATGACAATTACTATTCCCTTGCTGAACAGCCTGGCGCCCAACACGACTTTGACATCTATCTGCTTGACCAATCCGGAAATCTCTTGTTCGGATATAATCGCAAGAACAATTGGGGAGATCCTATTGAAGTATTGCCGTTCTCCGTTTCCGGCGACTACCCTACGGTAGCCAATATCATGATTGTTCGTTCATGGACTGCTACCAATGTTCCGGTTAAATTGAAATATGTTGTTTTCCGTGGAAACATGACCATCAACGAATTCACTACAGGCGGCTCAACAATTGTAGGACAAGCGAATTCTGCGGGAGCCATGACTGTCGGCGCACTGCTATATTCCAATTCAGCAGCTTATGGAAACACTCCATCCATTTCAAGCTATTCTTCACGCGGCGGAACTGCTGTAAGCGGCTTAGTACGCAGCAAACCAGACTTCACGGCGCCTAGCGGAATCAACACAACCGTCAACTTCGGTTCAAAAGATCTCGAAGGCGACGGGTTCCCTAATTTCTACGGAACCTCTTGTGCCGCACCACATGCCGCAGCGGTAGCTGCGCTGGTGCAATCTGCTCACAACAAATTCTACGGTGCTAAACTATCTCCCGACAGCATCAAACTTGTCCTTACCTCGACAGCTGTCGACATGGAATCTCCGGGATTTGACTTCAGCAGCGGTGCCGGATTGATAAACAGTGATGCCGCAATAAGGACATTTGCCACATCGGCACCCATCTTGAGCAGCTTGTTGGTAGCAGACGCTACGATCACTCCAGGAACTAATCCGATGACAATTACGCTGAACGGGGAATTCTTCAATGACAGCTCTGTAGTTACCCTTCGCGGAATAGCGTTGCCAACCACCTACGTTGATGCAGAACATTTAACAGCGGAGTTGCCGGCATTTGTAGGCAACCCACCAGTCCAAGTGCTGAATCAAGCTACTACACCAAGCGGTGAAGATGGTGGATATTCCGATAAATTATTTTTATTGCCGTCTACACAACAACAAATCGTAGTGACTGCCGTCAACATGACGAAGAAGTACGGAGAATCTATACCCACATTTACTTCCGAAATAACACTGAACGGACAACCACTATCATCTACTTCGCTTACGCCTGCCGACCTCGGACTAGACAGCATAGTATACGATTGTCCGGCCGGTTCGCTAAGCGATGTAGGTATCTATTACATACGACCTTCTATTACTCTTGATCCGCTCGACAGTTACGATGCCACACTCATCGATAACTTCGAATATGTTTTCAATGACGGCTTGTTGACTATCGAAAAACTACTGCTTACAATCACGCCGCGCGACACGACCTTAACCTATGGTGATAAAATAGAATTACCCGACTTTAATTTCAGCTATGACGAATCTAACATAGCGGCCAGTGACAAGGCTAATCTTTACACCAGCCTTTCCACGGAGTACACCAGTCAGTTTGATGGCTCCTTAGGGCTGGTAAATGGACGCGCAATTGTCAACGGACGCGCAATCGTTAATAGTGATTTACAAAATCTGGGCATACTAGCCAGTGTATCCTCCATCAGTAATGGAAGAGCTATTGTCAATGGCCGTGCCATCGTTAATGGCCGTGCTATCGTCAATAATATCGCGGACGATGATTCCATAGAAGTAATTGATGTTTCGCCGGTTTCGTTCTTTAATTACCCTACTAATCCTGACACCACCTCACTCGAGAACGCAACACAGTTTTTGAACGGACGCGCTATTGTAAACGGTCGTGCCATAGTCAACGGTCGTGCCATAGTCAACGGTCGCGCTATTGTCAACGGTCGTGCTATTGTCAACGGTCGTGCAATTGTCAACTCCAGCACTATTTCAGACAACAGTAATGAGAATGTTGTAGTAATAGTGGATCAGTCGGACGTAGAAGCACCCACCTTTGATGAAATCGAAAATTATTATTCCGTAAATCTAATAACAGGAAACACTGTTGGCCAATGGAAGATTGTTCCGGGCGCGTTCCTTTCCGCCAACTTTGACATTACCTACGGACTGGGGACATTAACTATTATCCCGGACACGTTGACCTTTAAAGCGAACGATACCACCATGGCATGTAATGAATTGCCGGAATTTACACCAACGATGGAATTCGTCAATTACGATGATTCCCTCGAATCAATTTTCGCTACACCGCCAACTTACACCTTGAAAGATGCCAACCAGAATATAATTACCGGCGATCATCCTGCCGAAGGATCCTACGCAATTGTACCAACCGGTGGTGTACTTCCGGATACTTCCAACTACATCATAATCTATGAAAACGGAACTCTCACCTTACCTGCTTTACTGACATTAACAAGCACCGTTTCTATGCCAACATGTTATGGAGGAACAGGATCAGTGTCGCTTACCACTTCCGGAGGAACATCTCCATATACCACGTCGGGAGACGACCTGATTAATCTACCCGCCAGTACGTATAGCTACACGGTAACAGACGCTAATGGTTGCAGTACTAGTGCGATGTCAACACTTACTGACCCATCAAAAGTTCAAGGTAATGCTACAAGCACAGACGCATCCTGCTCAGGAAATGACGGGACGGCAACAGTTGCTGGTTATGGCGGAAGTGCTCCTTATACTTATTTATGGTCTGACGGTCAAACAACGGCGAGCATCACCGGATTGGCGTTAGGAACATATACAGCAACTATTACAGATGCTGCTGGATGTACCGGAACAGCAACCGTAACGATTAACGGATCTGCAAACAGCTTAGGAACGACCGGCGCGATAAACGGTCCAAACGGAGCATGTCGTAACACCACCATAACCTATAGCATCACCGCTGTTACAGGCGCTGATTCGTATTCCTGGACACTACCTGCCGGCATGACAGGTGCTTCTACCAGCAATAGTATCACCGTAAGTGTTGGAAGTAATTTTGGTGGAGGATTTATTTGTGTAACACCGGCCAACAGTTGCGGCGCTGGTACACCTTCCTGCAAGAATATCCCACCATTAACTGTGAAGCCGGGCTATCCGGGATCTATTTCAGGACCTGTTTACGCGTGCGGACCGAACACCTACACCTACTCTATTTCACCTACAGCTAATGCACTTTCCTACGAATGGTCAGTTACTGGAACCGGCGCTACAATTTCCGGCGGTCAAGGTACCACTTCCATTCAGGTGACGGTGACAGCCGGCTTTGTCTCCGGTAGACTGGGCGTACGCGCTGTGAATTGCGTAGGCAACAGTTCTACACGATACCAGACAATCACTGGACTACCTTCCGTCAGCGGTGCATTAACCGGAACACAATATCCTTGTCCGAATACCACTGTCAACTATTCTGTCGGTGCTGCATCGGGCGCTACTTCGTACAACTGGTCGGTTACCGGTAATGCTACCATACTTTCCAGCAGCAACACTTCTTGTTCCATTCAATTCGCATCGAATTGGGGCGGCGGTAAAATCACTGTTGCTGCAATCAACACTTGCGGAGGCAACACCAAAGACTACGCGCTCTATTCCACTCCATTGCAGCCGGGCGGCATGACCGGACCAGCGAACAACCTGTGTCATGCAGACGGTGCACGATCTGCTACCTACTCGATCAGTCCGGTAAGTGGCGCGACATCGTATACTTGGACCGTTCCCACAGGTATGAACATTACGAACAATTCAGGAACATCGATCTCTGTATCTATTAACGGTAACTTCACCGGAGGCAATGTTTGCGTGAGCGCATCCAACACCTGCGGCGCAAGTCCGTCACGCTGTCTGATAACTACGGCAAAACCAGCCATACCGGGACTCATAACAGGATCATCATCGGTCTGCAAAACTGCAGCGAATGAGGCCTACAGCGTAGCTAACGTTACCGGTGCTGCTTTTTATTACTGGAGCGCAAGTAACGGAGCGGTTCCATCCATCTCCAATACAAATTCGGTAACGGTAAACTACAATTATGCAACCTCGACAACAGCTGCTGTAGCGGTATCCGTGGCCAACGGATGCGGCACTACATCGCCATCCAGAAAAATTGTGAGTGTAAACTTACTTTGTAAAGAGGAATTATATGCCGAAGGACTGATCGCCTATCCTAATCCTGCAAACGAAAATACAACGATCAGTTTCACAGGAAAATCAGAAGGACTTGCCACACTGGAAGTAAGCAATGTACTCGGTGAAACACTGCGAAAATACGAAGTAGATGTTCAGCGTGGCAGAAACGAATTCAACGTATCTACCGGAACGCTTTCACCAGGCCTTTATCTTATCACGGTAAAAACTCCAGATGGCACTGCTTCGTCTATACGACTTACTGTCAACTAAATTAAAATCGGATACCGACCGTAAAAACAACCGTTCTGCCTTCATTGGGCAGCAATCCCGGACCCGGATAACCTGCTGAGCGACGTGTCGCATAGACATCGTTCAGCAGGTTATTTATTGCCAGCTTAAAGATGTAATGCGCCTTGAGCGTGTACTGTCCGGAAAAATCTACTACCGAATAGGCGGGCAATTGTCCGGACTGCGCATTGTCAGTTGCTTCGACGGTATTGTTTGCATCGGTAAATACGGAAGACGTGTAACTCTCCTGCAATGTAGCAGCAATATTATCCGATGCCCATGTTAGTCCGTAACGTACTATTTTGCGTGGCGCATACTCCACCTGATTCCCAGAAAGATTGATAAAATTAGCCTCGTCGCTCGTTGTATTAACGAAGGTATAATCAACATATTCTGCACTGGTGATTGCAACACTGGCCCAAAAACCAAGACCGCACAAAAAACTCTCCGGACACTTCAGACGAAAGGGATGAGCTTCGAGATACATTTCCACGCCGCGATGACGACTGTCACCCAGATTGGTTTTATACTGATACAAGGTCAAGTCATCACGCTGCAAGGTAACGTTACCTACTCTGTCTCTATAGCGCAAGTAAAACAAGTTAACATCGTAGGACAACCAATCGCCTAACTTTCCTTTTGTTCCGAAGTCTGCGCTGAAGCCGGAAGCATCCTTCAAGGAAGGATTAATTATATCCATTGTGGCAGCTGGCGTGAGTTCGGAATAAGTAACCGGACGATACGACTGCGAGAAATTAAAATATAATTTCGACTGATCTGCATATTTCCATTCGGCACCTATACCGGCCAGTAAAAAGGAACGTGTCATGGCTTCCGCTTGAATTTGCTCAGGCACATTTGAAGTCATCCCTAATCGGCCGTCACGTGACGAACGAATATATTCAAAGCGCAAACCCGGTGTCACCGAAATCGACGAAGTGAGATGAAATACATTTTCTGTAAATGCAGCATAATTGAGCGACCCGTATTCCAGTTTTCTCGGAAAATCGGTGGCTACGGAAAGTAATTCAAAGTCCATGAACGAACTATTGGTGCCAACACCTTTCTGATTGCGGTTGATTGTTCCTGTAAAGCAACGAACACCACCGACTAAAGTGTGGTTTCGACCGGACAAGCTATACTCATAATTCACACGAATCTCTGAGGTGAAGTTCTTGTAATAATCACGATCAACCTGCCGGTTCGCATAACTTCCGGTTACACTGCTGACCGTATCCTGTATAAGCATGGAGCCCACCATACCTACGCTGTTCCGCTCCGCCGCGAGCAGCGTAGCGGAATACTTTAAACGAAGTCTGTCGGAATATTTCCAGTCCACAAGCAGATGAATAGTATTCCAGGGCGTACTTAACCAGTTGCGTGCACGTAGAGATTGCGACGGATCTATTGCAAACAGCGAATCCGTCAGGCCGCCAGGTTGCTGCAATTCATTTCGAAGCATCGTTGCTTCCAGTGCAACTTCCAATCTCGTGTTGAGTTGGTAAGCGATTCGCCCGAATAATTGTCCGGTACGATAGCGTGCATTTTCCCGCCAACCATCAGCCTGACGATGATGGTACGAAACAAAGTAGTTCCAGGAGGACAATTGTCCGCCTACTGAATTGTATGTATTCAGCAAGCCGTAGCTTCCTATACTTTGAAGCGATTCAACAGCTATTCGCTTTTTCTTATCGCCGCTTTTCATCGAATAGTTGAGTAACCCGCCGAACTGTGGACCGAATTGTAACGTAGCTGCGCCGCGGATGAGTTGCACCTGTTCGACAGCCTCCAACGACGGGCTGTAATACGCTTCAGGGTAGCCAAAAGGATCTGCAGCAATATCGTATCCGTTTTGACGCACATTCAATTCCCAAGAGCGGTTGGGGCTCAGTCCTCGGACAGACACACCCATTTGTGCGCCCGAGCCATCACTTTCAAAAACAAAAACTCCGGGTGTTCTGGAAAACACCTGACGGGCTGAATTCTGTACGAGGTTAGCATTAATTTCATCCAACTTTATTAACGATGTTTTCTTGGACGAAATCAAAATCATATCCAACGTTTCCGGAACAGGAATCATCACGCGGTCACGATAACCGGTAATTTGCAATTCAGAAAGCGTATCCATCCGGAAAACAGCCAGACTATCCCAACCGCCGGCATTTGCCAACGACTCTTCCGAAAAACATAAAAAAAGAGCTAAAATTAGCGTTTGGAGAAAAATCCTCATTGACAGTTATTTTTATTTAGACTAATTCTAAATTAGACTGCAATGATACAAAACAAGATCAGTCAGGCTACCTGACAACGATCACTTTACTTTTAAATAATTGATTTCCAATTAAATAAAATCA